>JAFPAZ010000007.1 GCA_017390645.1 Lachnospiraceae bacterium | reverse complement strand
GGAGATTGAGGTTGAACTGTCAGAGAATGTCTTTATTCCTAAAAAATTTATAAAACAGCTAAGAAATCAGGCGGTACTTGCTCTTGAAGAAAAAATATATGAATCACATAAAAGATGTTTACCAGAAAGAGATTCTTTAAGAGATTCTTTCCATGAGAAAATAGAAAATGGAGCAGAAGAGGTTCAAAGAAAGGTCCATACTGAAAAAGAATATAGTGTGGAGAAACAAAGAAATTCTACTGAGGAGCCTGTGAAAGTTCTTTCTGTAAAAGTAAGGACAAGGGAACAGTTAGAAGCAATCCTTCCGATAAAGGAAGTGAAAAAAGTATATGTGTCTTATGAATTGGTGTTAAGAAATAAAAAGTGGTTTTTGGAATTTGATCATAATGTAGGAAATAAGGCATGGTATCTTGCACTTCCGGAGATAATACGTAAAAAGGACGAAATATTGTTAGAAGAACTTCTTGGGTTTATGGACAAGTTCGATGGAGTGCTTGTGGAAAATACGGAAGAAATCGGATATCTGCGGGATCGAAATTATCATAAAAAAATAGTATATGGTGCTTTTTGTTATCAATATAACAAGTTAGCATTTAAATATCATAAGGATATATTTGAAGATGCAGTATCTACTTTACCTTATGAGTTAAATAAACAGGAAGTGAAAGACCTGCCGGTTGAGGAATATGAAATGGTAGTATATGGATTGCTGCCATTAATGAAATCTGCGCAATGCGTGAAAAAAAACACCAAAGGCTGCAGAAAAATTCCGGAAGAATTATATTTGAAAGACCGTAAAAATGAAAACATGCTGGTATTACCAATGTGTGAATTTTGTTATAATCTGGTTTTTAACAGTAAACCCCTTATGTTGTTGGATCAAGGGGATTATTTTACAAAAAACAGAATCACAAAATACCGTTTAGAGTTTAACAACGAATCGTTAAAGCAGGTAAAAGAAATTGTAAATTGTGCCATTCAGGGACTTTTATATCATAAAAAAATTGATTTTAAAGGGGAATATACCCGGGGTCATTTTAACAGAGGAGTAGAATAGGGGTGATGGAATGCTTCGTATCGTCAGTTTAGGGGCTCATTATATGATGATATTAGTGGTACTCTTTTATGCATTTTTAGCACTGTCATCAATTGGGTTTGATGATAATATGACCATGATTTTTAAGAGAAAACTGCAGAAGTTTTTGATTCTTGTTTTTCAGTTTTTTAGTTTTTTTACTTTGTATCTTCAGCTAAAAGAAATAAAGATTGTTTCTATTTATATCAGTCTGCTGGGACTTACTATATTTTATCCGCTATTAATGAATGTTTTTTATCCTAAGAGACAGAAATTTTTAGAGAATCATTTGTTGTTTTTTTATTCCATTGGGATTGTGGTTTTATGCAGATTAAAGGAAAGTATGGCATTAAAACAGTTTTTGATCGGTGCGGTGGGATTGGTTTTATTTTCATTTCTTCCGGTACTGATATCAAAATGGAAAATGATAGAATACTTAGGAGGAATCTATGCCATAGTGGGAATGGCATTACTTTCGTTGGTCTTTTTTGTCGGGGTTAATTTAAATGGTGCTTCAAACTGGATTAAGATTGGCCCGATTACGTTACAGCCATCAGAATTTGTTAAGATTCTTTTTGCTTGTTGTCTGGCCTCGTTATTAAGGAAAGATACCTCTTTTGTAAATGTTTTTAAGATTGCAGTGATTAGTGGCATGCATGTTTTGGTGCTTGTGGCCGAAAAAGATTTAGGTGGAGCCTTTCTGTTCTTTCTGGTATTTTTGGTGACAGTATTTATTGCAACAAATAATTATATTTATTTTTTTGGGGGACTGATTGGTGTCATTATTATAGTGGCTCTTTTTTATCAAATGTTTTCTGACAGCTTTTTTTCTCATGTTAAGGTCAGAATGTTGGCATGGAAAGAACCGTTTTCCTACATTGACAATGAGGGGTATCAAATCTCTCAGTCTCTTTTTGGAATTGGAACGGGAGGATTTATTGGATTTGGTTTAGGAAAGGGCCTTCCATCTAAAATTCCCTATGCGGAAACGGATTTTGTTTTTTCGTCCATATGTGAGGAAATGGGAGGAATTATAGGAATTTGTCTGATATTGGTAGAAATTAGTTTTTTCTTTGTGGGATTACATCTTGCTATGAAAATGAAGAGAAAATTCCATAAAAATCTTGCAGTAGCTTTGTTGCTGTCTTATCAGATTCAGGTAATGCTGAACATTGGGGGAGTTACGAAATTTATACCATCTACCGGTGTTACTTTGCCTTTTATCAGTTATGGTGGAAGTTCGTTACTAAGCAGCATTATTTTGTATTATTTTCTGCAGGGATTAACATTGATTTATGATAAAGAGGTGAAGGAGTATGAAGAAGAACAAAGACGATATCAGGAACAAAAAAATAGAGAGCAGGAAGAAGAAAAAATCAAAAAAACAGGACGAATTCAGTGCCCAAGAATATGAGGATAAGTTTAAAAGGGAAAAAGAAGAAAATATAAAATTAAATCAGCCAATCTGGTTTGTGACTTATGTGTTTTCAGGTGTTTTTCTTCTTTTGATCATATATATGGTTAAATTTATTGGATATGATGCTAAGTCTGTGATTTCTAACACCTATAATAAAAGGACAGACCTGTTGGCGGAAGATGTTATCAGAGGAGATATTCTTACTTCGGATGAGAAAATTATCGCAACTACATTGGTTGGAGAGGATGGTCAGGAACTTAGAAGTTATCCCTATGGAAGTCTTTATGCCCATGTGGGTGGATATCTTGCAAATGGCAAATCTGGCCTGGAATTATATTCCAATTACTATTTATTAAGCAGTCATGCGAATATTTTTGATAGAATTAGTCAGACTTTGTCTTCTGAGAAATATCAGGGAGATCAGGTTATCACTACCATTGATTCAAGATTGCAACAGGCTTGCTATGATGTATTAGGAAATTCTAAAGGTGCCATTGTGGTATTAGAACCGGATACCGGAAAGATACTTGCTATGGTTTCAAAACCGGATTATGACCCGAATGAGATAGAAGCTATATGGCCTGCCATTGTTGAGGAAGAGGAATCCGACTCTGTATTACTAAATCGTGCTTCCTGTGGGAAATATCCACCAGGTTCTACCTTTAAGGTCATTACAGCCTTGGAGTTTATCCGGGAAAATCGGAATTATGCGGAATATGTTTATGACTGTAAAGGAACCGGAATTTTTCAAAGTGTATCCATTCAGTGTGCAAATGGAACGGCACATGGAGAGGTGAATTTGACCGATGCTTTAGCATATTCATGTAACGGATATTTTGTTTCTGCGGGTCTTACTTTGAATCAGGATAAACTAAAACAGCTGACAAAGGATTTTTACTTTGAAGAAGAAGTAAGTTTTGAACTACCTTATATAAAAAGCCGTTATTATCTTGATGCTTCCACAGATCGTAGCCTGATACCACAGACGGTATTTGGTCAGGGGGATACTACAATCTCACCACTTCATAATGCTATGATTTATGCCACGATTGCCAATGGTGGGGTTATGATGCGTCCGTATCTGATTGACCATGTAGAAAGCGTGGATGGTTCTATCGTAAAAAAATTCTCTTCTAATATATTAGCAAAGCCTATTACAGTTCAGGAGGCAGAGGTGTTAGGGGAAAGTTTGAAAGGGGTTTGTGATTATGGAACCGGTAAAGCCCTTAGCAACGCTTCCTATGATGTGATTGGAAAGACGGGAACGGCCCAATATGGTACTTTGGGAAAGGAACATGGGTGGTTTGTGGGATATTCGAATCCTGAGAACCCGGATATCGTGGTAAGTATCCTGGTGGAAGATGTAGGAACAGTGGGAGTCTATCCTGTTAACTGTGCAAAAAAAATATTTGATACCTATTATGAGATGAAGGAAAATTCATAATGTGGTGTTTGAATCGTAATATATTGGTTTCTGTATGTAAATTCGCTTCGTGAAGCTTAAAACCAACTTCTGAATCATACTATTACGTAACATGACAGCAAGTGTCAGGTTACTGAGTGAATAGTAACAATAGTAACATAAATCTGTGTTTTAAGAAAAGTTTTAGTTGAAATACCTTGATAAAAAATGTATACTAAAAGAAAGAGGTGGCATGATTGAATGCACCCGCCACTAAGGTCTTAATAAGGCCAAGCATTGGAGGAATTGCAAATGATTGAAGCAACGAGCTGTGGTGGTGTGGTAATTTTCAGAGGGAAAGTGTTACTTTTGTACAAAAACTACAAAAATAAATACGAAGGATGGGTTCTTCCTAAGGGAACCGTGGAAGATGGCGAAGAGTTTAAAGAGACTGCGATTCGCGAAGTGAGAGAGGAAACCGGTGTGAGTGCCTCTATCATTAAATATGTTGGAAGAAGTCAATATTCCTTTAGTACGTCAATTGATGTAGTATCGAAGGATGTTCATTGGTATCTCATGATGGCTGACAGTTATTATAGCAAACCACAAAGGGAAGAATACTTTTTAGACTCAGGTTATTATAAGTTTCATGAAGCATATCATTTGTTGAAATTTCCGAATGAGAAACAGATTCTGGAAAAGGCATATGCAGAATATGTTGACTTGAAACGCAGTAACTTGTGGGGAAGTAAAAAATATTTCTAAAAAAGATTGACATTTGCTATTATAGTTGGTATAATAGCAAATGTTGATGAAAACTTGCGGATGTGGCGGAATGGCAGACGCAGCAGACTCAAAATCTGCCGGGGGTGACTTCGTGAGGGTTCGAGTCCCTCTATCCGCACTAAGAGCCAAAAATCTTATGATTTTTGGCTTTTGTTTTTATTATGAAAATTCATAAACAAAGAAGCAAAAAAGTGCCTGGTGAACAGGCATTGTCATAAAAGATAACGGAGGGGTTTCTTTGAATTGTTTACGATGTCAATCCAAAATCACACAATATATTGAGGAAAAGCTGTCTGAAAGCGAAATTCAGGAATTTATCAGTCATGTCCGGGAATGTAATAATTGTTATGAGGAATTAGATATTTATTATACACTATTAATTGGCATGAAATATTTGGATAATGACGAAAACATCCCTTCTGATTTTCGGTTACAGTTAAAAGAACGGTTGGAACAGGATGAGTCTATGCTTCATCGAAGGAAGAGGATAAAAACTTCTTTCTTACTGATAGGGTTATGCACTGTGGTAGGGATTTTGACATTGTCAGGAATATTGTATAACAGGCATATTTATAATTTAAAACAACAGGAATTATTAAATAATCAAGGTGAATACTATTTTAAAGATAATGTGACGCCTTTTATCTTTCTTCCTGCGGGCAAAAGTTTTAAGCTGGAAGAACCGGAGGATATGAAGGAGGACTATTTTTCTGCGGTGGATCAATATCTGAAAGAATTAAGAGAATCAGAGGAACAAGAAGGATTAGAAGAAAGGGACGAAAATCATGGACAAGATACTTCTTATTGATGGCTATAGTATAGTGAACAGAGCGTTTTATGGGTTGCCAGACCTTACGAATTCTAAGGGAATGCATACCAATGCCTTACTTGGTTTTTTAAATATTATGTTTAAAGTAATAGAGGAAGAGCAACCAACTCATCTTTGTGTTGCCTTTGATGTAAAGGCGCCTACATT
>JAFPAZ010000234.1 GCA_017390645.1 Lachnospiraceae bacterium | reverse complement strand
CATACGTCTTAAGTATACCATAAAAAAAAAAGTTTGACTATCAAAATATTATAAATGTAATCAAAAATTAAGATGTAACCATTGTCAAATTATGATACAATAATTGATACTAGAAAGGGACGTGTCGCAGGAATCGTAGTTAAGAAATGATAAAACATTCCAGAACTATACAAGAATGATAAAGTTTTCCAAAACTACATAAGAACGATAAAACTTTCCAAAACTATATAAGAATGATAAAACTTTTAAAAACTATATAAAAATGATAGAACTGACAATAAACAACATTCACAGAAAGGATAAAAATGAAGATAACTAAGGGGACAATAAAAAAAGGAATACAATTTATCGCCAATCCTCGTCTCATGGTATGTTTCGGACTTGCGTGGCTGATTACAAACGGATGGTCTTATATTCTTCTGGGTATAGGAACTTTGCTTGATATTTCCTGGATGATAGCCGTTGCCAGCGGGTATCTGGCTTTCCTATGGCTTCCTGTCTCCCCGGAAAAAATTGTAACCATCGCCATCTCCATTGCATTATTAAAAAAAATCTTCCCAAAAGACCAGAAAACTCTAGGAATCCTAAAAGAGTTACATGTAAAATTGAATGAAAAAAGAGAAAAATTTAAAAATAGATAATTACGAAAGAGTCTTTGCATCATCCCATCTGGCGGACAGGGGATAAATCAATCTGCAAAGACTCTTACTTTTTCTTATTCTTCTGTTAAAACGATGGTCATATTATCCCCGGACTCATGGCTTACGGGTACCATATAATATTCTACTCCATCCTGAATATAATACATTGGAAAAGCAGAAGAAAGATTATAATTCATAATGACTTCATCCTTTGCTGCTTCTAGGTCCATTCCTTCTGGTAAATCCAGAATCTCAAATTCCTTATTATTCACCTTTTCCCTAACCTGTTCATGGTCTTGAAATTCAATGAAGGTTCCGTTCTTAACATCAATATTAAAAGCGGTAAAAATAGCCAGTGGATAACTAGCATTGTTATACGTACAATATCCCTTACATACGATGGATATGATTTCATCCGACTGTTCTTTTATCTCTATTTTTTGTTCTAATGTGTAAAAATCGGTAAGATACTCTACTCCACCCATATTCTCTTCATATAAGGTACTGTTTAGTTGATCAATATTCGGTATATTTCCCTCTAATACAGGGTATTCAATGGAAATCTGATCCTTTTCATAAAGTTCTGTTTTTACTTCATAGGAAATAACCTCTGATTCATCTTCTTTCGCATCTTCTGTTGCTGATGCAACAGACAAATCCCCGCCTTCAGAAGTTATGTCTGCCTTAATTGTGATTCTGTCATCCTCGTGGGATATGGAATCATTCTTCTTACAAGCTGTAAGCGTGGCCATCATAGCCAAAAATAATAATGGTAATAATAATTTTTTTCTCATATTCTTCCCTCCATAAGAGATATTAACATGGAATCAAAAGAATGGGAAGAGAAAAAATTAGCCAAAAAAGTCATCTGATTTTATGAATTGATAACAAAGGAGGCTGTCACATTAAGGAAAAACAACCCAAAATATAGCATTGCAATGTATCAACAACACCAATATGTTGAAGAGATTTTTCTTAATGGGACAGCCTAACCTAATAAAAACACTTCACTCTTATGTTGAAGAGATTTTTCTTAATAGGACAGCCTAAACTACTAAAAACATTTCATTTCTATTTAAAAATGTTTCAATTCCTGATTTGACATATTATAAAAACCATCAAAACCATTCTTTTCTAATTTATCCAGGAATTTTCCTAACTTCTTTGGTTTCTCATATACCGCTACATCATATTCATCCCTTAATTCCTGTGCTTTTTGCAATGCCTGAGTAAATTCTGCCTCATCATATAACACTGCAATCTTTTCTTTTCTGCTAGGAATCTGGAACTCACTTTCCATTAAAATCTGGAAGATACGTTCAAATCCGATGGAAAATCCAACTGCAGGAACGTCTTCATTTAAGAACTTTCCAATTAAATTATCATATCTTCCACCACCACCGATGGCCCCCTTGAAATCCGGACTTTCCACTTCAAATACCGTTCCAGTGTAATAACCTTGTCCACGAACCAGTCTCATGTCATATTCTACCTGATATCTTTGACCTGAAACCACTTCCACAGCCTTCATAATTTTTTCCAGATTAACAATGCTGTCAATTTCACCTACGTAAGCCTTGGCCTTTTCTAGAGTAAAAGGGGCATCTTCTAATAATTCCATTAACCCCTGAATCGCAGTCTGGGCAAATCCCTTTTCTTCTAATTCTTCTTTTACACCATTCACGCCAATTTTATCCAGTTTATCAAAAGAAATGCATACGCTGTCTAACTGCACCTCTTCGAAACCTGCTTTCATTAAAATTGCGCGAAGCAGACTTCTGTCATTTATCTTAATCTTAAAATTCTTAATTCCAATCTGTAACAATGCTTCTGCTGTGGTATCAATGAGCTCCACTTCACATTGATAAGCCTTGCTTCCAATGATATCAATATCACATTGTACGAACTCTCTTAATCTTCCTTTTTGAGGGCGTTCTGCACGATATACCTTATCAATCTGAATTACCTTAAACGGTAGATTCAGATTTTCCTTATTGTGTGCATAATAACGTGTTAATGGAAGTGTTAAATCATAACGGAGTCCCAAATCTGATAAGTCCTTTGGATTTCCTCCTGCAAGGGCTTTTTCTAACTTGTCCCCTCTCTTTAAAACCTTAAAAATCAGGTTCAGATTTTCTCCGCCTTCACTCTTGTCCAGATTTTCAACATCTTCTATAATCGGAGTCATAATCCGCTCAAAACCATGTGCCTGATATGTTTTTAAAATCGTATTCTGAAGATAATCTCTTACTAACACTTCTCTTGGCAAATAATCGTTGGTTCCTTTTACTGGTGTAATTTTCATATTATTTCTTCCCTTCTATCTTAATATACTAAAGGTAATTACAAAACTAAATATTATTTGAAAGTAATTCAAAAGAATCAAAACAACACAATTTTACTGCGTTTAGGTTGTACATTCCTACTAGAAAGTGATTCAAAAGAATCAAAACAACCTAGACACCCTTTCGCTGCATTGGAATCTCCTATTCATGTTCCAATTCTCAATACTTTCCATATCGCCTTTTTCGATTATATCTTTTGACCTGTTCCTTGTCAATTCTATCCTAAAAATTTGCTAAAACCCTTTCCTTTTAGTATTGCATACGCTGCACGTAGGTGTCCGTGGCAAAACTGTTTGCATTATATAAAATCAACAAATCATCAATTTCCCATTCTGCCACGCTTTCACTTAACAGATTGGAGTAATATCTTAAATCCACAACATATACGGTCTTATAATGAGTTGCAATCATAGGCAGAAAGCAATTGGCGTAGGAGTCCTTTACCACAAGAAGAGTATTTCCTTCTTCCATGTTATGGTTGGTAATGGTAACGATTCCATTGTTCCCTTTTAGAAAGTAAGCATATTTATCTTTTACCTTCAACGCTTTCTCATCATATAAGGTATTTTCTTCCTCCCGGTTTAGGTAAGCTGCACTATACTCTGCTCCCTTTGGCTCAAACAGGTACATTTCATCCGGTTTCATGGAAAAATTAATCTTAGAACTTATGGTTCCAAGAAACTCCTTCGTCAATAACGTCTGCTCCATATCAGAAAGTGCCACCGGTGTAACACCACTTTCTTTGCACCATTGTTCATATCCGTAATATGCCCCTAAGGTGGTCCAATGATGGTCGGTATGATAGTAAATTCCCTCTTCTTTATGCTGTATTAAGGTTTCATATAGGGGAATCCACGCATTTTCTTCCTTTAATTCTCCCCTTACCTGTTCTAAATATTCCATTTGGTCATAAGGCATGGCGTACTTCGGTAATTTATCCTTTAGAACCGTAACTGCATTTGGCACCAGCATTACCTTCACATGTCCCTCTCCTAAGGTCTTTTCGTAATGTGACACCGTGTTACTTAATGCATTCATATTCTCAATGGCAAGATCGGATTCGTAATTCTTTGCCGGATGATTTTCAATAAAATAGTCATCTTTTCCCACATAAACCCCGTTCATTTCCTGCTTTCCAAGGGTGTATTCAAATTTATTTTTGATACCCACCCATGCATTTCGAAGTGGAAACTGGTCCTTCAGGTAATCCTCATATTCCTTTTCAAAACTTCCATCAAAGGCAGTTTCCAGACTGAATTCCGGTTTTTGCTGCAAATACCGGTTTTCTGTTTCAGAAAATTCTTTTTCTTTTGGGCACAGAGAAAAAACAAACATTCCAAGGAACAAGGCACAAAATACAATAATGACACTTTTTTCTTTCACTTCTTTTCTCCCCTTCCCTAAAATCTAAAATATAAGAATGGATTATAAGATGCATCCACCAAATATGCGGTAATAATTACAAAAAGCAGTATCATAACCACATTGACTGCTACAGTTACTAATCCCTGATGCTTTTTTGATTCCAGACAGGCTTTCGCCCATTTTTTTACAAGTGGGGTGCAACCAATCAGGCATACAATCAATAATACTCCATAATTTCGAATGAGATAAAGTACCATATCATTGGCAAAGGCAACCTCCGCCATTCCAAACATTACTTTTCCATAAGCCATGCCTTCTCCCAATGCTTCGAAAGCGAAAATGAGCCATCCCATAAGAATAAAAAAGATGGAATACAAATGGGAGAATACCGCAGGAATGCGGTCAAGCCATTTCTTTAAAAACATCTTTTCTAAAATCAACAGTAATCCAAAATAAACGCCCCAAAGAACGTAGTTATAGGATGCTCCATGCCAGATTCCGGTCAAAATCCATACAATGGCAATGTTTCTGATTTGTTTGATAAGTCCCTTTCGATTTCCTCCCAACGGAATGTAAACATAATCCCGAAACCAGGAACTAAGGGTAATATGCCACCTTCTCCAGAATTCCGTAATGCTTTTTGAAATATAAGGATAATCGAAATTCTTAGGAAAATGAAATCCTAACATCTTTCCTAGACCGATGGCCATATCGGAGTATCCGGAAAAATCAAAATAAATCTGAAAACTATAGGCCAAAAGTCCTATCCAGGCTGCCACCACAGACTGCCGGCTTCCTAATGCTTTTACCTGATCAAATAAAAGCCCTGCATTATTGGCAAGTAAGACTTTTTTGGAAAGTCCTGCCATAAAGCAAAGGATTCCTTCGTAAAACCCTTGGGTTGTAATTTTACGTTCCCTTAATTCCTGATCAATCTGATGGTAAGAAACGATTGGCCCTGCAATTAACTGTGGGAACAGTGCCACATAGGCTCCAAAATCTATGATATTTTTTTGTGGCTTACATTTTCCCCGGTAAATATCAATGGTGTAGGACATGGTCTGGAAGGTGTAAAATGAAATTCCAATTGGAAGCGCAATGTCCGGAATCGTAAAGTCTTTCTTTAACACTGCTCCCAGACTTTCTATCATGAGTCCACTATATTTAAAATACCCTAATAAACCGAGATTAATAATGGCAGAGGAAGCTACAAAGCACCTTGCAGCTTTTATATTTCCTTTCTTTTTAAAACGATATACCAAATCTCCATGTATAAAATCTACTACTGTAGAAAAAATCATTAGTACCACATATTTCGGTTCGCCCCATGCATAAAAAATCAGGCTGGCAAGATATAACACAAAGTTTTTTAGTTTTTTGGGTGTTATCACATAAACCAGAAATACAATGGGTAGAAAACGAAACAGAAACAACAAACTGCTAAATACCATGGTGCTTCTCCTTTCTTCTTGTTTCGGTATTCGGTAATTATGAATCTATCAAAAACATATGTTGGGTGATGAAAAAGAAACAAATACATAAGCAGGTGCTTGTTCGGCCGTCGGTACTTAATGAGAGGCGAAGCCTTGAATTTAGTACCGCTACGAGCCGAACGCAGCGAAAGCGTGCCTGCGGTGTTTTGTTTCTTTTACATCACTTTCACATAGAATATTATCGTTTCACAATGAACCATATTCCAATACATTTTAATATAGCATAGT
>JAFPAZ010000233.1 GCA_017390645.1 Lachnospiraceae bacterium | reverse complement strand
GATGAGTTAAAATCAATCTCTGCCAGTTTCGATCCAACACATCTTCGCTACAGTCTGTGTCGAACCAAAGTCCACTGCCTCGTTCTAAAGGTTCTAACAACAGCTGAACATGGGCATAATGTCTTAAAGGCTCATAATGTCCCACTCCTTCTATGGGTGCCTTGATGGTTTCTTTATAAGAAATGCTTCCCGCACCAAACGTAACCGGTATCCCATATCTTTTTTCCATCAGATTCTGAATGATATCCAACTGCACTTCTCCCATCAAACGAACATGAAGTTCCTGTAACTCTTCTTTCCAGACTACATGAAGTTCCGGCTCTTCTTCTTCTAACTCCCGAAGTTTTAAAAGCACTTTATGAGGGTCCTCTCCCTCTTTCGGAATCACCTGATAGGTTAATACGGACTCTAGTACCGGCAAATCCGAATCCTTTTCTATTCCCAATCCCTGTCCCGGATAGGTTGCTTTTAATCCGGTAACCGCACAAACTGTTCCCTCCGTGGCTTCCTCTAAAATCTTATATTTTGCTCCACTGTAAAGACGAACCTGGTCCACTTTTTCTTCTAGTTCTTCGCCTGATTTTTGTTTGATTTTTAATAAAGTCTTGGCTTTTAGGGAACCTCCCGTTACCTTTAAATAGGTCAAGCGGCTTCCTTGCTCATCTTTTCCGATTTTATATACCTTTGCACCAAAATCCGAGACTTTCGCTGTTTCTAAAACATACTCCTGCATTCCCTTTAAAAATTCCTCTACCCCTTCCATCTTTAGGGCAGAACCGAAATAACAAGGAAAAATCCCTCTTTCTTTTATGGCATTTTTGATTTGTTCTTTGGTTATGATTCCGGAATCTAAGTATTGTTCCAATAACGACTCTTTGCTCATTGCCATAATTTCATAATCCGCAGGGGAAAAATCATTCTTCGTAAAGTCAATGATTTGTTCACTTAACCGTTTTCTAAGTTCTTCTATGATTTCTTCTTTGCCAAATGGAGATACATCCATTTTGTTTATAAAAAGAAAGGCAGGGATTTGATACCTTGCCAATAAACGAAATACCATTTCTGTATGTCCCTGCACTAAATCCATACCATTTATCACTACAATGGCATAGTCTAAAATTTGTAACGTTCGTTCCATTTCTGCTGAAAAATCCACATGACCGGGGGTGTCTAAAAGTTGTATTTCCATATCTTCGTATTTCATCCACGCCTGTTTGGAGAATATGGTAATTCCTCGTTGTCGTTCTAATTCATTGTGGTCTAAAAATGTATTTTTATGGTCTACTCTACCTAATTTACGGATTTCACCGGACAAGTAAAGCAGACTTTCCGATAATGTGGTTTTTCCTGCATCAACATGGGCCAAAATACCCAGCACTAATTTTTTCATCTAATATCTCCATTTCTATGTTAACCAAGATAATGAAAAGGTCTTTGGACATAACTTGTAAACAAATCTTTCGGTTGTTTTATGTATAACCATAAATTCCTCGTACCGAAATTTCTCCGGCTATTATGGTTCTTATCTGTCCTTGTTCTTCTACTAAAAGTTCCCCTTTTTCATTGATTTCTAAGGCTTTTACGTTTTTTTCCCGTCCTTCTTCGATGATTCGTACCATGGAATTACGGTGAACCAATTTTTGATTGTATTCTTCTTTTAATAGGGATAGGTCTTTGGTTAACCGGAATTGTTCATAATAGGTTTCAAAGGCCGAAAGAAAGTCAGCAATGATGTTTACCTGGCTTTTTTCTTCTTTCGTTTCTAAGTAAAGGGAGGTTGCAATTTCCGCTATTTCCGG
>JAFPAZ010000030.1 GCA_017390645.1 Lachnospiraceae bacterium | reverse complement strand
GGTACTTAATGAGAGGCGCAGCCTTGAATTTAGTACCGCTACGAGCTGAACGCAGCGAAAGCGTGCCTGCGGTGTTTTGTTTTTTTTATATCACTTTCACCTAAAATATTATAGTTTTGCAATCACCTAATAACATGAAAAAAGAACAAGGAGAAAAGAAGAATGAGAAAGAAAATTGCACTTATTTTAGTAACTATGATGACATTAGGATTTACAGGATGTGGAGAAAAAGCAGACAGTACCACTGAGAATAATCAGAAAGTAGAACAAAATCAAAAGGAAGAACAAACTCAAAAAGAAGAAGTTGCCAAGGATGCAGTGGAAATTTTATCCAATGTCTGGGGAACTTATGGAGAGGAAGAGAAGTTTGCAGCCATTGGTGGAGACATGGAACATCCTGTGGATAATGCACCGGGAGCTTTTGACATTTCCAAAGCAGAAGATTTAGACGCTACCTTAGGATTTCCACAGGGGAATGTTTCAGAGATTGACGATGCCGCTTCTATTATGCATATGATGAACGCAAATACCTTTACAGGGGCCACTTATCATGTAACGGATGCCGGAAATTTGGATTCTCTTGCTACTGCTATTAAGGATAATATTTTGGCAAGACAATGGATGTGCGGATTCCCGGACAAATTAATTGTGGTTCAGATTGGGGAAGACTATTTGGTAACTGCATTTGGTAATGGAGAAATTATGGATAACTTTTTGACAAAATTACAGGCACAATACAGTGATGCCAAGATTCTTTTTGAAGAGGCAATCCGATAATTTGCATGAAATAAGAGTTATTTTGTTACTGTCGTGTGAACAGTTACGTTGTTTGCCAAGATAAGCCGGAAATCATTGGGGTTTCATGTTGACACTCTCTATCGAGGAATCGGTCAGAAGGAGAAAAAATGGGACATAGACTTTTAAAAATATTAGGCCTTATAGCATTGTTGGTTTTGGCATTGTTTATCACTTTTTATCTGGTGAAGAGTTCTCATTGGCCACTACGGAATGATGATGAAAAATCGGAGGTAACAGTGACAGATACTGAAATTCAACAGACGGATGAGAATCTAATTTATGAAAGTAATGGATATTTAAGTAAAACGGAATATCCCATGGATGAGGATTCCATCCGTCGTGCAGCAGAACGTTTTCGATATATCTACGAGGAAAATATAAAGGGAAAAGACATGAAGGTCTATTATTCTGTGATACCGGATAAAAATTACTTTCTGGCGGAAGAGGCTGGGCATCCTGCTATGGATTACGATGATTTTTATTCCGGTTTGAAAGAAAATATTGATTTTATGGAGTATATTGATATTACGGGGTTATTAAGCATAGAGGATTATTATAAAACGGATACTCATTGGAGGCAGGAACGATTAGAAAAGGTTGCGAAAAAACTGTCAGAAGAGATGGGAGTATCTTTGGATGCAGATTATGAAGAGAAAGAGCTGGAAATTCCATTTTATGGAGTATACTATGAGGAGGCAGCATCGTCTCTTCCGGCAGACACCATATATTATTTAACAAATGATATCTTGGAGCAATGCAAGGTGTATGATTTTCAAAATGACAGAGAAATTTCAATTTATGATATGGAAAAAGCACTAGGAAGAGACCCATATGAAATTTATCTATCCGGTGCCATTTCCCTTATCACCATTGAAAATCCCAATGCCACTACAGGGAAGGAATTAATTATTTTTAGAGATTCCTTCGGAAGCAGTCTTGCACCACTTTTGGTAGAAGGCTATGAAAAAATTACCTTGGTGGACATACGTTATCTTAGAAGTGATATGTTAAGCAAATTTATTACCTTTGAAAATCAGGATGTATTATTTCTTTACAGTACTTTAGTTCTAAATAACAGTGAGACATTAAAATAATATCAGGCTCAAAAGATTAAGCTTGAGTATATATGATAAAGCATGATTTAAAATCCTGAAAGTATAAGAAAGCCCCAACCGGAGTCTAATGGACTGGTTGGGGCAGTTGTTTTATTTCATTGTAAATTAGAAAGAGAAGTTTACGTTCTTTTTTATTTTAATCGTTTAAGTTCACTCCACGGTATCTGGCAATGGCTGCCACATCCTTATCTCCACGACCGGACAAACAACAAATAATAATCTGGTCTTTCTTCATGTTTGGAGCAATTTTCATTAAATGTGCCACAGCATGGGAACTTTCGATGGCAGCAATGATGCCTTCTGTTTTGGCAATATATTCAAAGGCATTTACGGCTTCGTCATCTGTTACCGGCACATACTGGGCTCTTTTGGAATCATGTAAATAAGCGTGTTCCGGACCAATTCCAGGATAATCAAGACCGGCAGAAATAGAATATACAGGGGCGATTTGTCCATATTCGTCCTGACAAAAATAAGATTTCATTCCATGAAAAATTCCTTC
>JAFPAZ010000232.1 GCA_017390645.1 Lachnospiraceae bacterium | reverse complement strand
TATCCTCTATGCAAACGGATTTACCGATTCCGACATCCGAAATATTATCCTACATGAAAATTTATTTAAAATGGTATTTCCGCTTATGCTTTCCTGTGGATATATGGTATCAACGATGTCTGGTACCGGTCTGGATAAATCCTATTTATTACTGATATATGGTGTCATTATTTTCATCTATACCGCAGAAATGGTTTTATGTTCTTACCTTTCTTACCGTTTTATCAGAAGATATGCACCAATTCGATTATTAGGAGGCGAAGGAATATGATAAAAATATGTGGAATGAATAAAATATACAAAGGCACTGACTTTGAAGTAAAGGCACTAAAAGATATTACTTTTTCGATAGAAGATGGAGAATTCGTAGCAATCATGGGCGAATCCGGATGTGGAAAAACAACCTTATTAAACTGTATCGGTTTGATGGATTCCTTTGATAGTGGAGAATATTATTTAAATGATACCACCATCCACACCCTTTCAAAACGAAAGATGAATGAGATACGAAAAGATAACATCAGTTTCATCTTTCAACATTATGAATTGATGCGAAACTACACTATATATGAGAATCTGGAAATTCCATTACTTGCAAAAAATATAAAAAGGAAAGACAGAAAAAAATTAATTCTAGATTATGCAACCAAATTAGAAATCGAAGAACTGTTAAATAAATATCCATATCAGATTTCTGGTGGGCAACAGCAAAGAGCAGCCATTGTAAGAGCCATAGTTGCTGACAATTCCGTGATTCTTGCAGACGAACCTACCGGTGCATTAGATTCCCGTAATTCCAAGGAATTCATGAATCATATGCTTATGCTGAAAGAATTAAAAAAGACTATCATTATGGTTACTCATGATGAAAAGATTGCAAAGTACAGTGACCGGATCATTTATTTGAAAGACGGACAAATCATTGAATCTTGATTGCATAAACAAAAACAGAGACCGCCGAAATAGTAAAATACTTTTTTCAAACGGTCTTTTGTTTTTTATCCCGTTAGAGTATGAACGTTCTCCACTAAATATCCTGTATACAGCATCTGTTCCATTTGAAATACTATATCCTCTGGTACAATTGGTTTCATACTATAATGATAACATTTCTTTTATCTCCTCAATTAATCTTTCCCCTTCCTCCGTCTCCAGATTAAGAACCTTATTTCCATGGTCTTTTATTTTTTTCGCAACTTCATCCGTATATTCAAACTGATTCAGAAACGTCATACATTCATCTGCCAGGTCTACTTCCATCTCTTCAAGGGCGTGTTTCCACTCAATCCCATCAATTTCCGGCAACTTATCAATACCGATGTCAGAATCCGATTTATTGGATGTCTTACTTGATTTTTCTCTTTTTTCATAAGAAACTTTATCCCCCGGAAGAAATGCTCGAATCATTTTCTCCAGCTTTTCTGCTTGATTATCCATTCCCACCCGGCGGAGAAGTCCTTGCATCCAAAATGTTCATTCTGATTCTCAGCAGGCAAATACATCTCACCTAAAATGAGATACAGACATACTCCCACGGCAAGTACCATAAATATTATTTTTGAAATAGCGATTCCTTTACTCTCTTTCATGGATATCCCTCTCTGTTCTCTATTAAAATAGTAATATTACGTCCGTTTTTTCGTTCCG
>JAFPAZ010000231.1 GCA_017390645.1 Lachnospiraceae bacterium | reverse complement strand
TTTATTAGTGGTTCACAAGAGACGGATTTTGTGGTAAAATCACAAGAAAAAACAAAGTGCAGGAGGAAAAAATCTTGGGACAGTATCATACGCAGATTTTTGAAGATACATTTATACAGCTGTTAATAGACAGACCGGAGATTATAAAAAGCAAAAACATACTAACCAACTGTCTGAAGGATATTCTGCCGGGCTATGTGTTAGAGAGTAATTTGCTGCTTGCTTCTTACGATACAGGGATTGTGGAGGCATTGCGGAAAGAAGAAGAAATCAATCAGAAATTTACGGCCAGATTTGTGAAAAGAATGATCGATGCCAATGCTACCCATTCCGAAATGGCGAGATGGGCAGTGAATTTCTGGTGTTTCGCTTATGGGGTCCAGATATTAAAACTTCCTGCCAATATTGCTGAGTTATTAGGAGTAAAGCTGATAAAACCGGAAGAAGAGGCAGAGGAACCGGTAGAGAGTAAGTTTAAGGTTTATCAGAATCATTACTGCTCCTTTTTGTATTCCTACCAGGTTAGCCACCATGGCATGGTGGTGGACCGGATTTTAAATATTGGAAAGGGAATTAAAATTCCAGAGGAAATTGATGATAAGCCGGTGGTTGCCATTGGGAAAAAGGCTTTTGCCCATCGAAATGATGTTAAGAAAATTCAGATTCCGGATTCTGTAAAGTACATTGGAAGACAGGCGTTTTATAATTGCACCCAGTTAAAATCGGTTATTCTGCCTTCCATGTTAAAAGAAATGGGAAATGAAGCCTTTGCTATGAGCGGAATTGAATCCATTCATATTCCCGGGACTTTGGCTTCCATTCATGAAAGAACCTTTAGCTTTTGTAATCAGTTATCCAAGGTTCAGATTGATTCCGGAGTGATGGCCATAGGGGATTACGCTTTTTCAGAATGTGGAAAACTGGAAGAAATCGTTCTTCCTTACAGCATTAATCGTCTGGGTGAGTTCGTGTTTGAGTCAGTATTATCCAGAAAATCGGTGAAAGTAACTTATGGAAATTATCAGTTTGATTCAGAGCAGCTAAGGAAAAAGGATATGGAGGAACAGGATGGAAGGAACTCTTAAAATAGGAAAAAGAATGTTCTCTGAAAATGATATAGAGTATGAAATCGTGGAGTTTTTAGGATCCGGAGGTCAGGGTGAAGTTTATATGGTAGAGTCCGAAGGTCAGTATTATGCCTTGAAGTGGTACTTTAAGCATATGGCCAGCAGTGCCCAGAAAGACAATCTGGACCGGCTCATTGACCAGGGGGCACCGGATGAAAGTTTTCTTTGGCCTATGGACATCCTTGATGACGGAAGTACTTATGGTTATGTGATGCCTTTACGACCGGAACGGTATAAAAGCATTGTGGATTTGATGAAGCGTACGGCGGAGCCGAGTTTTTACCACCTTTGCAAGGCAGGATTTAACCTGACTTTAGGATATCAGAAATTACATTCCAAAGGATACTGTTATCGGGATATTTCTTTTGGAAATGTATTTTTTGACCCGGAAAATGGGGATGTTTTAATTTGCGACAATGATAATGTGGCAGTAAATGGAAAACAGGATACCAGCGTTTATGGAACTCAGAGATTTATGGCACCGGAAATTGTAACCGGACAGGCTAAGCCGTCCACGGATACAGATTTATATTCTATGGCGGTGTTGTTGTTCTATATGTTTATGCTCCATCATCCCTTGGAAGGAAAAAGAGAAGCCTCCATTAAGTGCATGGATGTCAGTGCCATGAATCTGTTGTATGGAAGTAATCCGGTGTTTATCTTTGACCCGGAAGATAAATCCAATGAGGCACTTTCCGGTTATCATGATAATGCATTGGCATACTGGAAGGTGTATCCGAAATTCTTTAAGGATTTATTTGTGGAGGCATTTACCAAGGGAATAAAAGAACCGGAAAACCGCATTGTGGAACGTCAGTGGCAGGCAGCCTTTCTTCGTTTGATGGATTCCATTTTGATTTGTGAAAAATGCGGGGTGGAAAATTTTTACGACCAGGAAAAGGCAGATGAGGCGCATCAGTGCTGGTGCTGCAGGGCGGATCTTAAGGTTCCGGACAGGTTACGAATTGGGAAAAACCACATATTACTAAAGGAACACAAGAAGATTCGAAAATACTATGTCAGTGGAGAGTACGATTTAGATACCTATTTTGGGCATGTTGAGGTAAATCCGAACCATCCCGATCTTTTGGGAATTTGTAATGATACAGATACTTCCTGGCAGTATAGAAAGGCAGATGGGACGAAAACCCAGGTTCCTAAGGGGAAAAAAGCTCCTGTGGTAAATGGAAGTGAAATTGATTTTGGCTCTGTAAAAGGAGATTTTATCCTTGCCGGAAACAGATAGTGTTATGTTAGAAAATATAGCCGTGTTAGTGACGGTTTACAAGATATGTTGTGAATAATTGAGGTATAGGCGGCTAAAGGTTGAAAGAAATGAAAAAAAGAAAGGAAAAGTGCAGATTGCCCAGTCTTTCAACTTGTTTTTTGGGCCAGTTTCGTAAATTAGTTTACGAAATGCACGGGTGTAGATATGATAGAGATGTTAAAAAGACCAGGTGGACAGTTAGCAAGCAGACCATTACATTTCTTTTGGTTAGTGGATTGTAGTGGTTCTATGGAAGGGGAAAAAATGG
>JAFPAZ010000230.1 GCA_017390645.1 Lachnospiraceae bacterium | reverse complement strand
AGATATCCGGAGCAGTTTATTTCTCCTGAATTGGCAGAATATGTTACCATGGGTTCAAGTACAAGAGGTGCCATTGCGCTGATGGAGGTGTCCAAGGCCATAGCTGTCATGTGTTGCAGAAATTACGTAACGCCAGATGATGTAAAATCCTTAATCCATAGTGTGTTACGACACCGGATTACGTTAAATTACGCAGCAGTGGCAGATAATATCAGCGAAGAAACCATCATAAATGCAATTTTAGGAGCAATTCAGACACCATAAAGATGAATTGCAAAGCAGAAAAAACTCATGTTAGCGAAGAAAATTATAAATGCAATTTTAGGAGCAATTCAGACGCCATGAAAATGAATTATGTAGCAAAAATAAGAGCAAAAGTAAGCATTAGTGCCAATAAAAAGACCAGTAATCTTTTTGACGGTTCCTATAAATCTGTTTATCAGGGAAATGGGCTGGATTTTGAAAATCTAAGGGAATATAATCCCGGCGACAGCATCCGGGACATTGACTGGAAAGCCACCTCAAGGAGTGGAAAAGTTCTGGTAAAAAGATATATTGCAGAGAAAAAGCATAATATCATGATTGTATTTGATACCGGAAAGAGTATGTCTGCCCATACAGATTGTAAGCAGGTAAAAAAAGAAATCGCCCTAAATGCCGGAGGTGTCATTGGGTATCTGGCGGCGCAAAACGGAGATAATGTAGGAGCAATTTATAACAGAAACGGGAAGATACAATTTTATCCATTTCGAACAGGAATAGACAATATTGAAAAGATATTGACACAGTACGATAGAGAATTGTTTGATGACTATGAAACAGAAATCGAAAAGACATTGGAATACATCGTAAAAAACATCAAAAGAAACATGATTCTCTTTGTGGTAACAGATCCTATGGGAATTGCAAATATGAGCCGGAATACACTGAAAAAACTGGTTCATCAGCATAATGTACTCTTTATCAGTATTAACGATGCAAAAATCACCGATGGAAAAGCCTTTGACGTGGATAAAAATTCCTATATACCAGACTTCATTTCCGGGAATAAAAAACTACTTCGGATGGAGCAGGAAATGAAACAAAAATTATATGAAGACAATGAAAAGAAACTTCTACAAAACAAAATTATAAGTACCTCAATTGATAGTGAAGAAGAGATTGTAGATAAAATCATTGAATTACTGGAGGGACACAAGTATGCAAACCAGCGTTAAATTACAAGAGATGCATTCCTATTCCTTTGTTATGATTATGGTTGTGGCAGTATTTGTGGCAGCGTCCATAGTGGCTGCCTTGATACTCATAATAAAATGGAGTCAAAAAAGAAAGAAGATAGTCAGACCGCAAAAAGAAATAACGCAGGCAGACCGTGAAAACATCAAAGAAAAATACTTTAGATTGCTAGATGAATTAGAAATGAAATATCGTAATCATAAATTATCCAACCGAAAGGCTTATCAGGAGCTAAGTAAAGTCACCAGACATTTTGTATATGAGGCCACCGGGATAAAAGTACATAATTATACTTTGGAAGAAATTAAGAAAACCAATATATCCGGACTGTATTCTGTCATTGGTGAGTGTTATGCCCCGGAATTTGCCATAGATAAAAACGGTGATATCTATGCTTCCATAACGAAAGCAAGAAAAGTAATCGAAGAGTGGAAGGAATAAAAAACAAGAAAAGTAATAGAAACGAGGAACGAATAAAAACAGGGAAGGGAATAGAAGAATGAAATTAATATATCCTTGGGTAATAGCAGTAGGCGTTGTTGTTCTCATTGGATTAGCTGTATTTGGGCGCAAGAAAAAATCCACCTACAAAGAAGGGAAAAAAGTCGCAAATACAGATTTTATCGAAGAAACGCAACTCTATCAAAAACTGAAAAGACAGTATCACATATTTTCCACTATGGCACTTTTATGCCTTTTCATTGCCATTGTCTGCGGTTTTGTCCTTTTATCAAGACCGGCAAGGGTGGAGCAGGTAAACACAGAACTTCGAAACAGAGACATTTTCTTATGCATGGACGTTTCGGTTTCCATGGATGAGCTGAATGTAGAAATGTGCCATGAGTTAAAAGAAGTGGTCAGAAAATTAGATGGAGAACGCTTTGGAATTACGATTTTTAATGGACAATCCGTACTTTTGGTACCCCTTACCAATGATTATGAATATGTGTTAGAGACCTTAGATCAGCTTTTAGCCTCTTTTGAGACAAGTATTGAGTTATATGAAGAGGATTATGAAATTTCTGACGATGAGGATTTTGATTTTGAGACGTATTATTACAAGTATGAAGGAACATTAATCGAGGAAGGAAGTTCCCTGATTGGAGACGGACTGGCGTCTTGCCTTTATAATTTTCCAGATTTGACAGAGAATCAAGAACGTTCTAGAATCATTATTTTTACAACAGATAATGAATTGAATGGAACCCCTTATGTCTCCCTTGAGGAAGCCGCAAAACTCTGTAAGAAGAATGAGGTAAAAGTATTTGCCATGGCTCCGGAATATGTGGCAGAGGAAGATTCTTTTCAAAGTGCGGTGGAGAGTACAGGAGGAAAATATTATAAAAGTACCTCCTCCGGCGCATTTAAGCATCTGATTGAAGAGATTGAAAAAACGAAAACATCCTCCATGAACAAAGTAGAAACCATAATTTACGACCAGCCACAAATTGTATTTTTATGTATGGTCCTGTTTAGTGGACTATATTTTGCATTAAGCAGAAAGGTAAAGCTATGATAATAAATCCAATCATCCCAGTCTGGTTGATGGGAATCCTATGTATACTATTACTATTTTTTAAAAGAAAAGGCATATTTCATTACATAAGGCAGATTTTGATTTTGATTCTGTTATTTGTCATTAATTTAAGAATCATGGTTCCGGGAAAAGATGTGAACAATCTATCCAGTCGTGTGGATATTTTATTTGTGATCGATAATACCATTAGTATGCTGGCAGAGGATTATGACGGCGATAGTAGAAGAATCGATGCAGTAAAAGAAGATTGCAAATACATCATGGAACAATTTCCAGGGGCTTCCTTTTCGGTGGTAACCTTTGGAAATTCTGTGAAAAAAATGATGCCATACACCATTGATTCCAATATGGCATTACAGGCCATAGAGGTGCTGAACGGACAGACAGAATACTATGCCAATGGTACATCCCTCAATGATGTGATGTCAAAATTGGATGATATATTGAAAAATGAAAGAGATACCTATAAGATGATATTTTTCATCAGCGATGGGGAAGTCATCAGCAGTGAAGAACTAAAATCTTATGACGAATTAGAACAATATGTAGATGCCGGAGCGGTGTTAGGATATGGAACGAAAAAAGGAGGAGCTATGCGCCCCCTTAAATTCGCAGGAGATGATGAGAAGCCGGAATATCTCTACTACTATGATGATGATTACAACGAAGTAAAAGCCATTTCTAAAATTGACGAAGAAAACTTAAAGCAGATAGCAGAGGATTTAGGGATTGATTATGTTCATATGACAAAGCAGTCTCAAATCAATGATGAGATTAAAAAATTACAAAAAGAGATTGGAAAACATGGAGCCTACGATGAAAATGACAGCAAAAAAGGCTATGTGGAAACTTATTACTTTTTTGTGATACCGTTACTTTTTTTGCTGATTTTTGATTACGTTTATTATAAGAGAAAAATATAACCGGTATCTGCATTCAAGTAAAATATTATAGTTTCGCAAGCGCCTAAAAAGGGAGGAAAAGAGAACGTGAAAAAAAGAATCATTGCAGGTGTGTATGTTCTAATGTTTATAGTTTGTGCAAAACTAGGATTCCAGTATATATACAACGAATACCTGATAGATCAATATGAACAGGAAAACTATTCAATAGATGCCGGCCCTTTGCAATCTGGTAATTGGATTCAGCCCTATGTGGCACATTATAATATGGGAAATATTTATTATCAGAATGAGGAATATGAAAATGCAATCACTGAATATAAAATTGCCCTTGATTTAAAACCAGAGAAAGACCGTGAATGCTCTGTGAGAATTAACCTGGCTCTTGCCATGATAAAAAACATGGGAAAAGACTATGACAGTGAAGAGAAGGTAGAATCTTCCCTTGAAACCTTAAAAGAAGCAAGAAATATATTGTTGGAAAATAACTGCGCAACAGAAAATGGGGACGGGCATAATGAAACTGCAGAAGAATTAAAAGAAGAAATCGATGAAATGATAGAAGAACTGGAGAAAACAAAGAAAAAAGACATAGATGACGATAATCGCTCCAATGATGATCCGAAAGAAAAAAAGGACGATGAGACAAAAGAACAGGATATCAAAGAAAATCTGCAAAAGCAGCAGCAAGAAGCCTATAAAGAAAGAGCGGGATCCCTGGAAAGTTATGAAGAGTTTGAATATGAAATGAATTTTGATTTGGATGGGCGTGTCTGGTAAGAAATCAGACTATCCATACCGGTTTCAAAACCGTAGGATGAATCATAAATGTCGGGTGTGGGATTTGTATAAATATCTGTTAAAAAGTTCCATATACTTTGAAAAAAATTAGTATAATTGCATAAAAATAAAATCAAAAAAAGGTTGATAAAAGGGTCTGAATTCATTATAATAAAAAGTAATAGTGTATATGGTGGGTGTAGTTTTAATTTTTTAGTGAGGAGAAGGAGAGGTATGTCAGATTTAAAGACCAAGATTTCTAATTTTTTCAGCCGGATGTTTAAAAAGTTACGGAAAGAGCAGGAGACATTTACCGGAGGACAAGTGAGTGCTCAGACGAAAGAAGACCTTATGAAACCGATTTATCCGGTGGATGTATATTCGGATGATCCTTGGGAGGATCCGATTCCTACCCAGAAGATAAAAGAAGTAAAGACTGATGAAGAAATCAGGGAGGAAATCCGTAAGGAATATTTAAATACAGAAGAACCACAGAAATATTATGAAATGCCGAAGGAACAGCTGGATACGGATTTGGTGCAAAATAGTGTGAAACAGCAGGTGGAGGCCCGCATCATTGAAAATGTAAAAACCTTAATGGAAGAAAAACATGAAATTGAGTATGCGAAGGATTATAAACCGAGTAAGCAGGAAGAAAGATTTGAACCGAGGGAACAGGAAGTCATTGGAGAGTTAACCATCGAAGAGGCAGAAACGGAAAAACGTAAGATCGTTGTACCGACTGGTGTCCAGTTTGTAGATATTATCAGTGGAACAGAGGCCATTGAGTTATTTGCAAGACAGGTAAAATTTATTCATGAAGAGACGGAATATTATGTAACGAATCCAAATTTAATTTTGCTATATAAGATTCGCCAGATGATAGGCCAGAAAAAATATACCATATGGAATGTTTTTGATGAAAAATTAGGAACCATTGATATGAGTCTGGAACAAAGTGATGATTACATCGTAAGTCTGGAAGGAAAAGAAGAATTTCATGTGCAGAAAAAAAATGTTGCCACCCAGTATCTTTACGAAAGAGGCTTACATAAACAGTTCCTTATGGAAATCAAAGGACTAATGGAAGACAGTAACATTGATGACAGAATCTTTTTACTAAACGAAGTAAGAGAAAAAGATTTGCTGGCAGAAGTAACCAACAGAAAACTCGAAGAACTGGAGAATACTCAGGAAGTGTTCCATGTATCCGTAAAACAGGGTGCAGATAAGGTTATGGTGCTTGCCATTGGATTTATTGAATATATTCATTTTGGTGACTGAGAGGAAAAAGGCTACATTTTTTCCAACACTACCGGAAAACAAAAAATGAACGAAAGGAAACGTGTAATATGAAAGATTATGAAAATATTGTATGGAAAGACCGCAAACGTACCTTGTTTGGCCTGCCTTTATCTTTTACAAGATATATTTTACTTGAGGATAAGTTTATCATTCGTACCGGAATTATTGGAATTCATGAGGAAGAAGTTGAATTATACCGTGTTACGGATAAAAAGTTAAACATCGGACTTTGGGGGAGGATTTTTAATTACGGAACCTTAACGTTTCATGCCAACGATACCTATCAGCCGGAAGTGGATATTAAGAATATGCACCAAGTTAGAGCCTTTATGGCAAAGTTTGAAGAACTGGTAAATACGGCGAAGGATCGTTACCGTGTACGTGGCAGGGATATGATTGGTAATATAGATGGCCATGGTGATGATGACTGTGACTGTGAAGTGAATGAATAGAAATAGATAAAACTGTTTGAAATAAACGGAAACACATAAAACTGTGTGAAAGAAATAGAAACAGAAAAAACTGTTTGAAATAAATTGAAACAGATAAAAAACTGTCTGGATAAAGGAAACAGAAAGGGTGAAAGAGTATGGATTCGTCAGTGGAAAGAGTGATATTGGAGAAGTTAGT
>JAFPAZ010000229.1 GCA_017390645.1 Lachnospiraceae bacterium | reverse complement strand
ATGGCAGATGCTGTTACGGTAGCAGCAGAACCTAAGTATACCTTAGAATCCTTATGTCCGGCACGTCCTTTAAAGTTACGGGTTCCAGTGGAAATCAGTACTTCTCCTTCTCCGATGACTCCCTGACAACTTCCCCAGCATACACTACAGTTGGCATTCATCACCATGGCTCCGGATTCTAAGAAAATTTCCATTAATCCTTCTTCTACTGCCTGTAAGTATACTGAATTAGAGGCTGGTGCAATGATAAAACGGACATCTTTATGTACTTTCTTTCCTTTTAAGATGTTTGCTGCTACTCTTAAATCGTCAATACGTCCATTGTTACAAGAACCAAGGAACGCCTGATCAATCTTTACATCACCTACTTCTGACAGTGGAATGACATCATCTACAAAGTCCGGTCTTGCTACTACAGGTTCGATTTTGCTTAAATCATATTCGTATACTTTTTCAAAGACCGCATCGGAGTCGCTGACAAATAAATTGTCTGCCTTTCTTCCTCTGCTTTCTACATATTCTACTACCTTTTCGTCCGGTTCTACTATACCAGTCTTTGCTCCTGCTTCTACCGCAAGATTACATAATACGAATCTGTCATTGATGCTTAAATTATGAGCACCTTCTCCGGCAAATTCCATTACTTTATAGTTACATCCATTGGCACCCACATCACCGATAATGGTTAAAATTAAATCTCTTGGGTAAACCCCTTCTCTTAATTTTCCGGTCAAATTAAAACGAATGGTTTCTGGTACCATAACCCAGGACTTTCCTGTTACCATACCATATAAAAAGTCTGTACAACCGATTCCTGTACCAAAGGCACCTAACGCACCGTAAGAACAGGTATGGGAGTCTGCACCCATGATAAGTTGTCCCGGTTCTACAAAATCTTCTACCATAATCTGATGACAGACACCCTTTCCTTCGTAAAACTTAATGCCATGTTCTTTGGCAAATTCACGCATTTTACGATGTGCAGCAGCAGTCTTCGGATTTTCTGCCGGAATGTTATGGTCTACAATAAAAACTAATTTATCCTTGTCTGCAATTCTAGGTTTTTTAAGTTTATTATGAAACATATCAACGGTAAGATGGGTGGTACCATCATTACTCATCATATAATCTAAATTAACTGTATGTATTTCTCCGGCTTTTACGGATTCTACTCCGGCAGCCCTTGCTATAATCTTTTCTCCAATTGTCATACCCATGTTAGTCTTCCTCCTTGTTTAAAGATGCAATCAATCCACCGGCATCCAAAATTCCTTGCATATATGGTGGCAATTTCGTACAAGTTAAAGTTCCCTTAGAGGTTTCAATGGTTCCTGCGGCTAAATCTAGATTTACTTCATCTCCGGCTTCTACTGCATCATACATTTCTCTGCAAACAATGACAGGTAAACCAATGTTAATGGAGTTACGGTAAAAAATTCTGGCAAAGGATTTTGCTACAACGGCTTTTACTCCTAATGCTTTTAATACACTTGGTGCCTGTTCTCT
>JAFPAZ010000228.1 GCA_017390645.1 Lachnospiraceae bacterium | reverse complement strand
TGGAGAATCCCGGATTGATTTTTATATGGAAAAGGGAGAAGAAAAATATTTTATGGAAGTAAAGGGTTGCACCTTGGAGATAGATAAAGTAGGATATTTTCCAGATGCTCCTACTGAGAGAGGTGTGAAACATCTGAGGGAATTAACGAAGGCTGTAAAGGAAGGATATCATTGCATGGTTGCTTTTGTTATTCAGATGGAAGACGTGAAAGAAGTACGGGCTAATATAGACACTCATAAAGAATTTGGCAGGGCATGGGAAGAAGCCGAAAAAGCTGGAGTTCAGTTTTTATTTTTAGAGTGTAAGGTAACGGAAGATACGTTAGAGATTATTTCGTAGTTATTTGAATGAAAGAGAAAATTGGGAAATTTATTTCGTCGCATAAAATGGAACTTTATGTTATACTACCATCATGACTAGAAAAAGGAAACGGTGAAAATGATGAATCTACTTACTATAAAGAATTTTTCAAAATCCATTACAGATAAAGTATTATTTAAAGACGCGGATTTTTCTATTAACGAAGGGGAAAAAATCGGTGTTATAGGGGTAAATGGTACGGGAAAATCTACACTTCTTAAGATGCTGGCGGGACTTATCGATACAGATGAGGGAGAGGTAGTAAAAGCAAACAAAGTAAAAATTAACTACCTGCCACAGAATCCTGAGTTTGAAAAAGGAATTACCATATATGATTATGTGATATCAAAAAACAGCACAGAACACAATCATTGGAGTGTAGAAGGCGAGGCTAAAAATATTTTAAATATTCTTGGATTTCAGGATTATGAGCAGAAGGTAGACCACCTTTCCGGAGGCCAAAGAAAACGGGTGGCCCTTGCAGCCACTCTTTTAAGCAATTGTGACATTCTGATTTTAGACGAGCCTACCAACCATTTAGACAGCGTCATGGCTTCCTGGCTGGAGGAATATCTGAAAAAATCAAAGGCAGCATTGGTTATGGTAACTCATGACCGTTATTTCCTAGACCGGGTATGTAACGGAATCGCTGAAATAGATCAGGGAAAAATCTATCGTTATACCGGAGGTTATGAAAAATATCTGGAGGAGAAGGCATTAAGAGAGGATATTGCCATAGCTTCCGAACGGAAAAGACAAAGCATCCTTCGTGTGGAATTAGAATGGATACAACGTGGGGCCAGGGCAAGAAGTACCAAGCAGAAAGCCCATATTCAACGATATGAAGAATTAAGGGATAGAGAAGCACCGAAGGAAACCCAGAAACTTGAAATGAACTCCATTAGTAGCAGATTAGGAAATAAGACCATAGAATTAAGTCATGTGTCCAAGAAATATGGAGAAAGAGATATTATCACAGATTTTAATTATATCTTTTTATCCGATGACAGAATTGGCATTGTTGGAGAAAACGGTTGCGGAAAGTCTACTCTTATGAAGATCATTATGGGAGAAGTGACTCCGGATAGTGGAACCATTGAAATCGGTCAGACGGTAAAGATAGGATATTTCTCACAGGAAAATGAGCATCTACCACAGAATATGAGGGTGGTAGATTATATTAAGGAAACTGCGGAATATGTAAAAACAGAAGATGGTGTAATTACAGCAACTCAGATGCTAAACCGCTTTTTATTTGACAGCACCTTACAGTATCAAATGATAAACCGTCTTTCCGGAGGGGAAAAACGTAGACTTTATCTGCTAAAAATATTGATGGAAGCACCAAATGTACTGATACTGGATGAGCCTACTAATGATTTGGACATTGCTACCATGATGATTTTGGAAGATTATCTGGATTCCTTCCAGGGAATCGTGATTTCGGTTTCTCACGACCGTTATTTCTTAAACCGTATGGCAAACCGGATTTTTGCTTATGAAAAAGATGCAGTTACTGGTCAGATACAGATCAATCAATACGAAGGAAATTACGATGACTATATGGCGAAAAGTCCTTTTTATGCTCAAAGAGGAACCATAGGAAAAGGAACAGGTGGTAAGTCTATGGCTTCCAATCAGGAGAATGGAAATTCAGAAGATAAGGAGAAAAAGTCAGGTCAAAAACCTAGAACGGAAAAGTTAAAAATGACCTATAATGAAAAAAGGGAGTTTGAAACCATTGACGAAGACATTGCGAAATTGGAAGAGAAGATTGAGAAGCTTGAAAAAGAAGTGGGTGCCAATGCCACAGACTTTGTAAAGTTAAATCAGATTGTAAAGGAAAAAGAGGAAGCGGAACAGTTGTTAGAAGAAAAAATGGAACGCTGGGTATATTTGAATGACTTAAATGACCGGATAAATAACCAAGGGTAGTTGACGACAAATTATCATTAAGATGAAAAAAATGCTTGACTTCTTAAAATTTTTTCAGTATGATGAAAAAACAATCAATCGAATACTTGAAAAGGGAGTAGTTAAAATGTGTTGTCAACATACCCGGTAGTGATACCTGGCAATGCATACCTACGAGGTTACGAGACTTTTAATGTATCAGAACAAAGGAATTTGTTCGTACATTAAAAGTCTCGTTTTTCTTTATTCGTTGTATTTTTTAAGGAGGAAAAGAAATGAAAGAATGGTATCAACAATCAAAACAGTCTGTGTTAGAACAGCTGAATGTTACCACAGCTGGCTTAAGTGAAGAGCGGGCAAAGCAGCTTCTGGAAGAAAAAGGTGAAAATGCCTTGCAGGAAGGAAAGAAAAAAAGCACTTTGCAGGTTTTCCTCTCCCAGTTTGCAGATTT
>JAFPAZ010000227.1 GCA_017390645.1 Lachnospiraceae bacterium | reverse complement strand
GAATGCTGGTTTCAAAGTTTCTTAGCTGAATTTCTGATTTTACGGTAGGATTTCGTTGTAATCTGGATACTGTTACCAGATTCATATAGTAAAAGGATAATTCACAAAGTTCCGGCACCTGTGACTGGATAAATAATGTAGATTTTTCCGGATCCAATCCGCAGGCAAGGTAATCTAGTGCTACTTCGATGATATTCTGGCGTATTTTTTCCGGATTGTCCGCATTATCTGTCAATGCCTGGGCATCCGCAATCATAATAAATATTTTTACAAATTCTCCGGAATTTTGTAATTCTACTCTTCTCTTCAATGAACCTACATAATGTCCTAAATGCAGTCTTCCTGTCGGTCTGTCACCGGTTAATATTACTTTTCCCATCTCTTCCTCCATTAAGAACGGTAATCTCCGTTTATTTTTACATAATCATAGGTTAAATCGCAACCCCAGGCCTTGGCACATGCTTCTCCCTGATTTAAATCAATGTCGATAAAGATTTCTTCTTCTCCTAATACCACCTTCGCCTCTTCTTCTGAGAAATCGACTCCGGCTCCATTTTCGCAGACATGGATTCTACCCTTGGCAGATGCAATGTCCACTGCAACTTTATCAATGTCAAATTCTGCTTCTGCATAACCAATGGCACATAAAATTCTTCCCCAGTTGGCATCTTCCCCGAACATAGCACATTTAAGGAGTGGGGAACGAATGACGCTTTTGGCAACGATAATGGCGGTATCTAAATCTTTGGCGCCTTTACAGGTACATTCCAACATCTTAGTTGCCCCTTCTCCATCCTTTGCAAGCATCTTTGTCATATTCATAAGAACAAGGTATAATCCTTGCTTAAATACTTCGTAATCTTCGCCTTCTGCTTTGATTTCAGTGTTTTCAGAAAGACCATTTGCCATAATACTAACCATATCATTGGTAGAGGTATCTCCATCCACACTTAGGCAGTTATAAGTCACCTTTACCACATCACTTAGTGCTTTCTTTAACATTTCGCTGGAAATGGCAACGTCTGTAGTTACGAAATTTAAAGTAGTGGCCATGTTTGGATGAATCATTCCGCTTCCCTTTGCCATACCACCGATGGTACAGGTTTTGCCGGCTAATTCAAAGGTAACTGCTACTTCTTTTTTTATAGTGTCTGTCGTCATAATGGCATTGGCTGCCTTATCATGGCCTTCGCGGCTTAGTCCTGCTGCCAGTTCTTTCACATGGTCGGCAATTGGCTCGATAGGAAGTCTTTGACCAATGACACCGGTAGAAGCTACAATGACTTCTTCTTTCGCAATTCCTAATTCTTTCGCAATCAGTTCACACATCTTGTCCGCTTTTTCCTCGCCATCTGCATTGCAGGTATTGGCATTTTTACTGTTGGCAATCACGGCTCTTGCCTTTCCGCCGGTAGCCTCTAAATTCTTCTTTGTAACAAGAATTGGTGCTCCTTTTACTTTATTGGTGGTATAAACTGCTGCCGCCTGGCACTGGGTCTCGCTAAAAACCACTGCCAAATCATTTTTCGCTTTGTCCTTATTTAGTCCACAATTTAATCCATTTGCCAAAAAGCCTTTGGCCGCACAGACTCCACCTTCTACAAATGTGTATCCCTGTTCCTTCATATCTATCATTCCTTCCTTTTAAAAAAGAGGCAAAGATATCACTACCTTTACCTCCCTACTTATCTTTCGACCATTCGTTGCCGTCCACACATAAATAGCAGCAACTATTCTTCGTCCTCTGAATCCATAGCGTTGAACTCTTCTTCATCTAACATTTCATCAAAAGCGTCTGCTACGATTTCGAATTCTTCATCTTCTTCGATGTTTTCAAGGACCGGTTCTCCTTCTTCGTTAATGGTATAACGATAGAAGAATAACTCCCCTTCTTCATTCTCCAACTGATCTATTGGCATTAAAGCAATATAATCCTTATCATTTGCCGGGAAAGTGGCAATAATCGCACATTCTAATTCTTCGTCACCATCTAATAAAAGTGTAATTGTTCCATCAAATTCCATATTGTCGCTCATAAGTCCCTCCATATCTTGATTCGCTCTTCTTTTACTGCTTCATTTTTGCGGTAAAAAATTCACATTCTAAATCCAGTTATTCCGTTAATATCCGGATCGTAACAAAATTTTTTTGAAATACTTTTTCATTGTACTACATGGTACTTAAAAAAGCAAGGTTATGATGTGATTTTTATGTTGCTGCTGGAATCTACTTTTTCATACGGAATTTACTTTTTCATACGGAATTTACTTTTACAAGTTTGCTTTTTATGTTACTGCCTAGGTCTACCCGTTAAAATATTCCAGCACAAACTTTTTACACACTCCATTTTCAAATACCACCTGCAAGGTTTCTTTTTCAATTAGTGTGACAACCCCTTCGCCATACTTTTTATGCCTTACCTTATCTCCCACCTTCCACTCTCTTCTCGGGATGGATAACTCTTTGATGAATCTTGAACTTTTTGCCTCTTTTTCATATCGTTCCTCTGGTATAAAACAATGCAGTTCATCTTTTGCCCTGGTAACTGCAACATAAAACAATCTTCTTTCTTCCTCGATTTCTTCCGAAGTCTGTGATTTTGAGTGAGGGCAAATTTCCTCATTGCAGTCCATAATAAAAACTACCTGAAATTCCAGTCCTTTTGCCCTATGCATTGTGGATAACGTAACCTGATTTTCTTTTTTATCCACATTGTTGCGGTAATCTTCCTGCTCTTCTCGGACTTTTTCAATATGGGCAAACCATGCGTCAATACTTTCGGATTCCCTTGCACTTTCTAATAACTGATCCAGTATCTCCAGCAAATCTTCTTCCTTGATTTTTCGTTCTTTTGCATACTCTTTCAAATAGGACTCATATCCTACTATCTTTTTTATATACTGCATGGCACTGAAGGCATCCATCTTTTTTATAATGTTCAAGTCCGTCATCATATCCCTAAGATTTTTACCAATCCATGGTTTTTCATCGTTTCGTCCAATAATTTCTGAAATATCCACCTGTTCTGAATCAAATAAATTTCTACTGATGTAGCGTTTAGGCCTGTTTACAATGGAAAGCCAGTTTTTTCGCTCACGGTTTCCCTTTGCCACTTTAAAATAGGCAATCATATCCCTGGCAATCCAATGCTCATATAAATCACTGACATAATCCTGTACATAAAAAGGAATGTTATATTCCATAAGCTTTTCCACCAAAAATCTTGGTTGCTGGTTGGTTCGATATAATACCGCCATTTCCTTGTAGGGAACTCCTTTTTGGGAATATGCCCTGATTTCCTTAATGATCTCTTCATTCTGCTGTCTTACATTTTTTACTTTATGGAAGAACACTGCCCCTTTTTCCGGACGGACTCCTTCCATCTGTTTTTCCATACGAATCAGATTATGGGAAATTAAATTTTTTCCATGTTCAATGATGACAGAACCACTACGATAGTTCTCATTTAGTATTACTTTATTACAATCTTCATAATCTTCTTCAAAGGAAAGCATCAATTCCGGTTTCGAACCCCGGAATCCGTAAATAGACTGATCATCATCTCCCACTACAAAAAGATTCTTATGAGGGGCGGCTAGCATTTTTATGATGCGGTACTGCAATGGATTAATATCTTGAAACTCATCAATCATAATGTATTCAAACCGGTTCTGCCACATGTTCAGAATGTCTTTTCGCTCCAAAAACAATTCATAGCAATAAACCTGCATATCATCAAAATCCAGTTTCCGATTTTGGTATAAATAATTCTGATAAGTTTCATAGATTTCACAAAATTCTTCCCGACTTACGCAGGCTGGTTCATACTCTTGTATCGGGATATATTGGTTCTTAACCAAACCAATTTCCAAAAGAATGTCCTCCACCATCCGCTCTTCATCTTCCACTTCCAGTTCCATTCTTCCGATGCATTCTCTGATCAGTCGTCTTCGTTCCTCTTCTTTAATAATGTCTGCTGCCGTATAATGGTATGCCCATCGTAACACCTGAAAGAAAATGGCATGAAACGTAGAGAAAGTCACCCCTAGGGTTTCTCCCTCTTGCTTTATAAATCGTTCTTCCATTTCTTTTGCTGCTGCTTTGGTAAAGGTAATTACCAGAATTTTCGAAGGCGAAACACCTTGTTCTTTGATGAGATATGCAGTTCTTCCGGTGATTACCGTGGTTTTTCCGGAACCCGGTGCCGCTGCAACAAGACAAGGGCCACCCATATGGGTGACCGCTTTTATCTGTGAATGACTAAACATAAAATTCTTCCTTAAGCATTCAATGCTTTCTCAAGCATTGCTAATCCGGTTTCGATTCTCTTTAGAGACTCTTCTTTTCCGATAATCTCCATAATTTCGAATGCTCCACCAGGGGTTGACTGTTTTCCGCTGACTGCGGTACGGATTGGCCATAATCCGGTACCATTTTTGATTTCTTTCTTGGCAATGTAATCCATTAATAAGTCGTGTAAACTTTGTACATCAAATTTATCGAAATTCTTTAATAATTCATATTCTTCTTTTAAGATTTCGTATGCATTTTCTGTGTTGGTTTTCATTTTCTTATGGGTGTACATAGCTACATCGTATTCCGGTAATTCTTCAAAGAAATCTACTAATTCCTTACAATCCGGAAGTACTTCGATTCGGGATTGTACCAGCTGCGCCACTTTCTTCAAATCATAATCCTTTGTAATGACTTCTTTTAAGTATGGAAGTGCCATTTCATAGAATTGATCCGGGTCTAATTTCTTAATATATTCCCCATTCATCCATTTTAACTTGGTCATGTCAAAGACTGCCGGTGCCTTACCAATACGGCGGTAATCAAAGGCTTGTTCTAATTCTTTTAAAGTAAAGAATTCTTCTTCGCCGTTTGGACTCCATCCAAGTAACGCTACGAAGTTTACGATGGCTTCCGGTAAAAATCCCTGTTCAATTAAGTCTTCGTAAGAAGCATGTCCACTTCTCTTACTTAATTTTTTATGTTCTTCATTGGTGATGGTAGGACAGTGAACGTATACCGGTACTTCCCATCCAAATGCCTGATATAAACGGTTATACTTTGGAGAGGAAGAAAGGTATTCATTTCCACGCACTACATGGGTAATTTCCATTAAGTGGTCGTCCACTACATTGGCAAAATTATAAGTTGGATATCCGTCGGACTTAATCAATACCATGTCATCTAATTCGCTGTTATCTACAGAGATTTCTCCATAAATTTCATCTGTAAAGGATGTGGTTCCTTCTGTAGGATTGTTCTGACGAATAACGTATGGAACTCCTGCTTTTAACTTTTCTTCTACTTCTTCTTTGGAAAGACTTAGGCAGTGCTTGTCGTATTTGGTAATTTCTTTTCCTTCTACCACTTCACTCTTTAAGGATTCTAAACGTTCTTGATCACAGAAGCAATAATAGGCTTCTCCTTTTTCTACCAGTTCCTTGGCATATTTTAAGTAAATGCCCTGGGCTTGTCTTTCACTTTGTACATAAGGTCCATATCCCTTATCCTTGTCCGGACCTTCATCATGAATCAGTCCTGTTCCTGCCATAGTACGGTAAATGATATCTACTGCACCTTCCACATATCTTTCCTGGTCAGTATCTTCAATACGGATTAAAAAATCTCCGTCTTCGTGTTTTGCAATCAAATATGCGTACAATGCGGTTCTTAAATTACCAACGTGCATTCTTCCTGTTGGACTAGGGGCAAATCTGGTTCTAATCTTGCTCATGATATGACTCCTTTTTTATATTTAAATCATTTAGGTAATTGCGAAACTATAATATTTTATATGAAAGTGATGTAAAAGAAACAAAACTACGCAGGCACGCTTTCGCTGCGTTCAGTTCGTAGCGGTACTAAATTCGCAACAAGCCGCTCATTAAGTACCGACGGCTGAACAAGCACCTGCTTATGTATTTGTTTCTTTTTCATCAGTCAACGTATGTTTTTGATAGTTTCACAATTGCCTGTCTTATAGGATTTCCTGAATCCAACCTTGTGGCGCTTCGATTCTTCCCATCTGGATTCCGGTTAAAGTTTCGTATAATTTCTTGGTAATTGGTCCCATTTCCTTTTCAGAGTCCTTAAAGATAATCTCTGTTCCATGGTCTACGACCTTACCTACCGGTGAAATAACCGCTGCAGTTCCACAAAGACCACATTCTGCAAAATCCTTTAATTCGTCTTTGCTTACCTTGCGTTGTTCTACTTCTAAACCTAAATATTCCTTAGCAACGATCATTAAGGAACGACGGGTAATAGAAGGTAAAATGGTATCGGATTCCGGAGTTACTACCTTACCGTCTTTGGTTACGAAAAGGAAGTTTGCTCCACCTGTTTCTTCTACATAAGTTCTGGTAGCAGAATCTAAATACATATTTTCATCAAAGCCTAAGTTATGAGCTTCTACAATGTTAGATAAACTCATGGCATAGTTAAGACCTGCCTTGATATGACCGGTTCCGTGTGGGGCTGCTCTATCCATATCAGAGATACGGATGGTTAAGGATTTTACACCACCTT
>JAFPAZ010000226.1 GCA_017390645.1 Lachnospiraceae bacterium | reverse complement strand
TCAAAATATTGTTTAAAATGTACACAGGCTTTATTTAGTGCATCTTCAAATAACAGCTTTAATTCTTTTACTTTCGATACCTCACTGCCATAAGTGATTCTGGAAGCCACATCTGCACCATGGATTCTCTGAGGATTCATAATTCCAAACTGGTCAACGATTTCCTTAGATTCTAAATCAAACAATAAAAATGCTATAGTAGTAGTTCCTAAGTCAATGGCCATACCGTAGGAAACATCCCTTGCCGCACCAATTTTATCCTCCGAAGCTACATTTTTCTGCTCCTGAATCAGATTTGACTTTGTGCTTATTGGTTCACTTTTTTTTATACTTAGGTGACCACTTTTCTTTGTACTTATTGAGTCGATTTTTCTTGTACTTGTCTTTACGCTTTTTTGGGAGTCTGCTAATAAAACCATATTTTCTTCTTCCAATAACCCGGAAATCGTAATGGAAATATCCTCCTGTAAGACATAAGAGCAACTCTTTTTCCATTCCTGTTCCTCTTCAAAATAAACCATACAGGCTTTACAGGCACGTTTCTTCCCACAATTCCCCTTAAAGGAAATTCCATTTTGAATCAATACATCAAACAATAAATTACCTTGTTCTGCATAGATATCTTTTTCATTTTTTTCCTTATCCTGAATATGAATTTTAATCTGTTGTTCCATAGCCGGTAAAATCATATCCTTCCTACATATATTTCATCCTCTTATATAGTTCAGTTTTCAATAAACTGCCCCGTTGGCTAAATCTAACGAGATTGCGATAGCTATATTTCAAAGTTGCCATATATCAACTTCGCCTATATCCGATATCAATTAGTTCCCTCCGAAGACTCCAGCTGCCAATTCCCATAATATTGTTCCAGCAGACTTTTCTTCGTTTTTTTACGGGTCACTTCCACCAGATGTAACTTGGTAATATCCACCAATGTAGTTTTTATCCTATCCTTATTCAAAGCCTCTTCAAACACTTTTAGTAATTTATTAGTATTCTCCTGCGATTCCATATCAATAAAATCCACAATAATAATTCCGGATAAATTCCTCAACCGTAACTGCCTTGCAATTTCCATTGCCGCCTCTACATTCACCTGATAAAAATGCTCTTCCCGTTTTTTCTTATTCAATGCTTTTCCGGTGTTTACATCGATAACTACCATAGCCTCTGTCTGCTCAATCACAAGATAAGCCCCGCTTTTTAACCAAACCCGCTTCTTTAATGCATTCCCGATTTTGCTATTTAAAGAATACAAGGCTACCAAAGAAAGATTTTCATCTTCATAATACTTTAAACTCATACTTCCGGCATTTTCCACATTCTCCGAAGTCCAAAGATTTCTTTTATCATTGCAATTCGTATTTTCACCTATTTTTTCGGTATTACATTTTGTATTAGGTTCTATTCTTTCAATACTATCTGCATTCTGTTCTGTTTTTTCTTTGTTTTTCTGATTCTTCCCAACAAAAGTCTGAATCTCATCATAATATTCCTTTAAATCCGTTACAATTTCTATCTCATCTGTTTCTCTTAAAGCTTTGATGCTTTTTAGAACTTCCGAATCATCTTTTCGAAGTAAGGAATACACCGAACGAGTCTTTGCTTTTTTTAAAACTTCCTCTAACTCTTCCTTTAACTGTACCAGTTCTCTTTCTACTTCTAAAATCTCAGCATAATAACTATTGGTTCGAAGAACGATGCTGTAATAGTCTTCCAAATATTTTTCAGCCAAGGCTCTTAATTCCTTTACTTTACCATCCTTTGGAAGTTTACTGGAAATTCCGATTCCACTTTTTTGATACGTGAAGGCTGCATATTTCCCGGCAATACTGATTTTAGAAGTACACATAGGATTCTTGGTTTTTACATCCATCTGTGATACCTGGACTAAAATTTCGTCTCCTTCTACCAGCTTATTGTTTTTCTTTGAATTCGTAAAAAATGGTTCCGGATTGTCCTTTAGGCTCAAAAAGCATAAAACACCCTTTTTTACTTCTACAAAGGCAGCATTTAAATTCTGTACGATATTTTTTACTTTTCCAATATAAATATTTCCTAAAATGTCATTTTCATCTTCCTGCAAAAAAGTAAGCTCTGCCAACTGGTTTTCTTCCAGTATTCCCAGGAATTTTTTCTCTTCATATTTACTAAGAATTACTGTTTGTTTCATCTTCTTTTGTCAACTCCAAATCAACCAAAACCGGTTCCTCAATTACTCTTCCGGCCTCTATCAACGGTACCAAAGTTCCGTCTTCTTTTCTCATATAGGTTTCCAATCTATGATAAGTAAAGGCGAATTCCTTAAATTCCTTCCCTAAGAAATTACAAAAAGCTTCCATTACCAGATTCGGTTTTAAATTATCAACACTACCAGTAGAAACTTTTAAGAATATCTTATTGTCCTTTTCTTCCATCTCATAGATAAAGGGACGGATATCCACCACTTGTTCGCTTTTCTTACTTTTCTTTAAAATACTGATTTCTTGTTGGTTTAAAAATTCCTGGATATGACCTAAAAACTCCTCCGGCAAATCATATCCTTCTCTAAAATCAACCATATAATCTGCCCCTGCAACGCTGCTCATGGCATTGTCTGCATCTTCGGAAAGTAGGCGAAAATCTAAAACCTGAATTTCCTCTACCATGGCTTTATTAATGGTTTCTATCATAGTCTTCGTATCCTGAACCTTTATAAATTCTGCATCCAGATACTCCCCTTCGCTGGTTAAACCAATTCCAAGAGGTGCTGCAAAAGAAATCAACTGATGAGGACTAAATCCCTTAGAATAAGCGATATCTACTTTACTTCTGCGAAATGCCTTCTGGAAATATCGCATCACATCCAAATGTCCGATAAATCTAAGACTTCCTGTTTTGGTAAATTTAATTCTTATTTTCATAGCATACACCTCCTCCAAACTTCATGGCACCGCATCCGGAACATCCTGCCTTACAGTTCTTTGTAATTTCTCCTTCTTTCGCTTTTTTCCATTCGTTTAATAAGAACTTCTTTGTCACACCGATATCAATAAAATCCCATGGGAAAATTTCATCTTCCAAGCGTTCTCTTGTGGTATAAAAGGAAACATCAATTCCATTTTCCGCAATGACCTCATTCCATAATTCCGGCTTGAAGAATTCACTCCAGGAATCAAAGATACATCCTTTTTGATATGCATCATAAATTAATTTAGAAAGTCTTCTGTCACCACGGGCAAACACTCCCTCTAAAACAGAAGTATCGGAATCATGCCAGTTAAATTTCATACTCTTTTTATTTAACTGCTCTTTCATTTTTGCATTGACTGTTTTCGCTTTTTCTAAAAACTCTTCTCCGGTATTCATTCTGGCCCATTGGAAAGGAGTAAATGGCTTTGGTACAAAGAAAGAGGCACTGGCTGTAATAGCAACCTTACCATTTCGTTCAGACTTTGGTATGGTGTAGTATTCTTCTGCAATTCTTTCACACAACAATGCAATTCCTTCTACATCTTCCATTTCTTCAAAAGGTTGTCCTAACATGAAATAAAGTTTCACCTTATTCCAACCACCCTGAAATGCCTTCATGGCACCTTCTAAAATAATGTCTTCTGTCAAACCTTTATTAATGATATTTCTCATTCTCTGAGTTCCACCTTCTGGTGCAAAGGTTAAACTGCTCTTCTTAATATCCTGAACTTTACTCATAACATCAAGTGAAAAAGCATCAATACGCAAAGAAGGAAGAGAAATATTTATTTTCTTCTCTTTAAACTCGTCAATCAAGAAGTAAACCAGCTCTTTTAATTCGCTGTAATCACTGGAACTTAAGGAACTTAAAGAAATTTCTTCATGACCTGTGTTATCAAGCATTTCTTTTGCAAGATATTTTAATCGTTCTACATTGCGTTCCCGAACCGGACGATAAATCATACCAGC
>JAFPAZ010000225.1 GCA_017390645.1 Lachnospiraceae bacterium | reverse complement strand
AGAAAATTTTGTGAATTATGAAGAAGAAACATTGACATTAATTTAAAAAGATAGTAACCTAAATAACGTGTAGAAAGTAAAAAGGGTAGTATAGGAGGAAATGCATGTTAGAATTAAAACATATACGTAAGGTATATCACGTTGGCGATATTGAGACAGTAGCATTAAATGATATCAGTGTTGCCTTTCGTGAAAAAGAATTCGTTGCCATCTTAGGAACCAGTGGTTCCGGTAAGACCACCTGTTTGAATATCATTGGTGGACTGGACCGTTATGATTCCGGTGATTTGGTAATTAAGGGAAAGAAAACCAAGGACTTTAAGGAAACAGATTGGGATGCCTATCGGAATAATTCCATTGGATTTGTATTTCAGAGTTATAATTTAATTATGCACCTTAGCATTGTAGAAAATGTTGAGTTAGGTATGACATTAAGTGGGGTTTCCAAAGAAGAAAAGCACAAACGTGCGTTAGAAGTGTTAGAACAGGTTGGATTAAAGAATCATGTACATAAGAAGCCAAACCAATTATCCGGTGGTCAGATGCAAAGAGTAGCCATTGCCAGAGCTTTAGCAAATGATCCGGAGATTTTGCTTTGTGACGAACCGACAGGTGCCCTGGATACTGCTACCAGTGTTCAGATTATGGATTTAATCAAGGAAGTTGCCAAGGATCGTCTGGTTATCATGGTTACCCATAATCCGGAACTTGCAGAGCAGTATGCAGACCGAATTATTCGTTTCCAGGATGGTAATATTATTTCAGATTCCCATCCACATCAGGAAAGACCAAAGGAAGACCAGTTTAAACTAAAGAAAACCAGCATGAAATTCATGACTGCTTTAGGGCTTTCGTTAAATAACTTAAAGACAAAGAAAGGTAGAACGTTCCTGACAGCGTTTGCCTCTAGTATTGGTATCATCGGTATAGCAGTGATTTTAAGTTTATCTACAGGATTTCAGGCTCAGATAAATAATTATCAGAGCGATGCCATGGCAGAATTTCCTATTATCATAACACAAAGTACTTCTGAAGTGGATATGGAAAGCATGCAGCAACACGCGGAAGCTGCGGAAGAGATGAAATATGTAGATACAGATGAGGTAACGTTATATGATCCGATGGAAAACATTATCATTCATAAAAATGATTTTTCCAATGGATTTATTGATTATATCGAAGCCGTAGACCCTGATATCTGTTCCAGCATCGGATATACCCGTCTGGCAAATATGAATCTGGTAATGAAGAAGGAGGATTCTTATGTACCTGTTACCTTTGGTTCCTTAATGTCTTCTGCCTCTTCCATGTCGGCTATGACTTCTATGAGTGGAATTGGACTTTCCAGTTATCCGAATAGCTTAGCCGAAGGAGAAAGTTATCTTAAAAAGAACTATGAATTGCTTGCCGGTGAATATCCAACCCAGGCCACTGACTTAATATTGGTAATTGAGCCTTCAAACAAAATTGATGTATATACTATGAGTGCATTGGGATTTGACACAGACGATGTGGAAAATATTAAATTTACAGATATTGTAGGTACAGAGTATAAGCTGGTTGGTAATAATGATTATTACAGTCAGGTTGATTACAATGGAGCCAATGTTTACATGCCGGGAACAGATTATGAGGCAATGTATCAGGCAGAAGAAAGTAAGACTTTGACCATCACCGGTGTCGTACGTCAAAGAGAAGATACAAAAATGGGATTATTAGCTACCGGTATTGCATATAGTGATGATTTATCCCAGCTGGTAATTGATGATGCCATGGAATCTGACATTGTAAAGGCTCAAAAAGAGGTAAATTACAATGTAATGTCCATGGAAGAATTTGCAGATGAGGATACCAAAGATATGTTTATCTCATTCTTAGGTGGTGATGCTACACCATTTATGGTAATGGTATTCCCGAAAGATTTTGAATCTAAGGATAAGATTTTGGAATATATAGATCAGTTTAACGAAGGAAAAGAAACGGATGACCAGATTGTTTATACTGACCTGGCAGGAACTATTTCTGACATGACTTCAGGAATTATGGACGGTATCACAGTAGTATTGATTGCCTTTGCAAGTATTTCCCTTGTTGTTAGTTTGATTATGATTTGTATTATTACTTACACTTCCGTGTTGGAAAGAACGAAAGAAATCGGTATTTTAAAGGCATTAGGTGCCAGAAAGAAAGACATTACCCGTGTATTTGATGCAGAAACCTGTCTCCTTGGTATTTTCTCAGGAACTTTGGGTGTAGTGATTGCATGGTTATGTACGTTCCCGATTAATAAAGTGATCGAAAACATGACAGAATTAAAAAATTGTTCCCATCTTCAATTAAAGCATGCCATTGCATTGGTTATCATCAGTACAGTTTTAACCATGATTGGTGGACACATTCCTGCAAGAATGGCTGCTAAGAAAGATGCAGTGGAAGCCTTAAGAAGTGAATAAACCTTATAATTTTGAAAGATTTCTGTTTCGGTATCCGAAACAGGAATCTTTTTTTCGAAATTTTTGAAAGGGCAAAAGAGGGAAAAAGGAACGCAGAATAGAAAAAGATGTAACGAAGATGATAGAAAGTGATATTCATTTTATAAAAAATATGATAAAATCTTTATAAGAGTACGAAAGAAGTTTTAAGTGCCAAAAACTGAAATTTGAAGCAGACTCGGGTAACATATGAGAGAATACGAACAAGAAGTAACTTAAAGGAACCATAAGGACCGTAGGTATGATATCAAGGGGTGGTGTATATGGAAAAAGTTTTTTTAATCTGTTGTATCATAGGTTGTGGTATTCCGCTTCTTACGTTGCTATTTAGCGGAATTGCAGATGCTTTTGATGGAGTCTTTGATTTCTTGGACTTTGATTTTGATGCAGGGTTTGAAATAGGAGATACCACGGTTTGTTTATTACCTTTATCCATAAACAGTATCTGTACGGGATTATTAATTTATGGATTGCTTGGAACGTTTCTTTACCGGGGAGATAATCTCTGGGTCGTAAATCTTGTTGGAATCGGATTTGCCTATCTGGCGGCAGTGGTAGTACAGACATTGATTCGTAAATTACGAAAAGTGGAGCATACCACTTATTCAAAAGAACAGTTGATTTTGTTTGATGCGAAGGTAATCAATACCATTGTAGAAGGTGGATTTGGATCCATTAGTGTTTCTTCCTATGATGGAATTACTAATACCTATCCGGCGAAAGCAGAAAATCCTAAGGAACGAATCAATCAGGATACCATTGTTACCATTGTTGAATTTCAGGATAAACTGGCAATTGTAAAACCGAAAGCGTACTAAAAAAATACGAGGAGGAATCATATCATGGAATGGAATGAATTGATTGTTTTGGTGTTAGTGATTATTGGAGTGTTTATCATTCTATCAGTAATTCTTTCGATGTGGAAGAAGGTTCCGCAGGACAAGGCGGCAGTTGTTACCGGTCTTCGTAAGAAGATTATTACCGGTGGTGGTGGATTGGTCATTCCGGTTTTAGAACGAATTGATTATATCTCACTTGGTAACATTCAGATTGATGTAGTAACAGATGAGAGTATGTCATCTCAGGGTGTACCTATTGCAGTCGTTGGTACTGCGGTTATTAAGGTTAAGAATGAGCAGAATGCGATTTTTAATGCCATTGAGCAGTTTACAGGAAAGAACGAAACTCAGATTGAAGCATCCATTAAAAATACCGCTACCAACGTTTTGGAAGGT
>JAFPAZ010000224.1 GCA_017390645.1 Lachnospiraceae bacterium | reverse complement strand
CCAGCACATTAGGAACCGTAGCAGCACTTATGGTATGTGGTGTATTGTGTTTTATCATCAATTTTATCTACAATATGCTCAGCAAACATATTGTTACTGTGGAATCCGAAAAGGAGGAATCGTAATTGAAGCATGAACTTGTAATTGTAATTGATCCCGGACATGGTGGAGCGGAAGGAGGTGCCGATGACGGTGCCTCTTATGATGGCATTACGGAACGTTACATTAATGTTGCCACCGCAAAAGCAATGTATGAAGAACTTTCTACTTATGAGGGTGTGACGGTTTATCTTACCCATGATAGTCCGGATACCCAAATGAGTTTAAGGGAACGGGCAGAATTTGCAAAGAGCGTGAATGCGGACTATTTAATCAGCATCCATTATAACGCATCGGAAGAACATATTTTTTATGGAAGTGAGGTTTGGATTCCTAGTACCGGTTCCCATTATGTTCAGGGATATCAGTTAGGAACTGCGATTCTTGATGAATTTTGTCAGATGGGTCTGGTAAACCGTGGTGTTAAAACAAAAGTAAATGCTTCCGGAAGCGATTATTATGGTATTATCCGGGAGTCAGAATCCTTAGGAATTCCAGGAATCATCGTGGAGCATTGTTATCTGGACCACGAAAATGATCTTTCTTACCGGGATGCTGAGGAGGACTATGTGCGTTTTGGGATTGCAGATGCTACGGGGCTTGCAAAATCTTTAGGTCTTAAGAATTCAAAAACTGGTGTAGATTATTCTTCTTATGTTAATATTGAGGTTCCCATCCCGGAAACCATCATGTACCAGGATTTGACTCCACCGGAGCAATGTGTGGTACAACTTGAAAATTTACCGGAAGAAACTGGTACTATTAACCTTATCATAAGGGCATCGGATCAGGATTCTTCTATTGTTTACTATTCTTATTCCTTGGATGGGGGGAGCAGTTTTTCTAACCTACTTCCTTGGGAAAATTCCGAAGAAAAAAGCATCATGCACATTTCTATCTCCAACATTACTACTCCAGAGGTAGAATTGATGATAAAAGTATATAACGAATATAACTTAGAAACTACCAGCGAAATACTTTCCATCCAGTGTTTTTCGGAAGAAAACATTGAAAGTGAAACAGGGGAGATTACCACTACTGCGGATGCTTCTAACTTACCCCAAAAGAATACAGAGCCATCAAAATCTATTGCTGTCATCGTTCTTTTTTTACTGATTCTTGTTAATTTTGTGCTAACAGGACTCTTTTTTAAACATAGACGAAAGAATAAATAAAAATTACAAAAACCAATCAATAGAAAGAACTTTCTTCCTGTTTGTATGTTAACAGAAACAAACTTTTCTACATGATTGGTTTTTGTTATACTAACAACTATTTTTCATACATTTTTAATTTCAAAGCAAAACAGCTTTTAAGTATTTTCATTACCATTTTAACATCAATGTACTTTTCAAACTGCTTCCTTCATACTATTTTATCCATTCCCCATTTGCATTCACAAAATAAGAACCTATCTTTGTATTTACTGCCATCTTTCCTGATGAATAGAAGTAATACCACTTTCCTTTAATTTGCTGCCAACCATTTAACATGGCACCGCTGCCATTTAAGTAATACCAAATATTACTTTGTTTCAACCATCCGGT
>JAFPAZ010000029.1 GCA_017390645.1 Lachnospiraceae bacterium | reverse complement strand
AGATAAAATAAGCCTTGAAAAAGAAAATAGCCCATGATAAGATTACAGTGGCTGGAATCAATTAGAAAATGGGGTGTGTTTCATGCAGATTACGTTAAGCTCAGGCGATTATAATATAATAGATAGTGGTCAGGTTTTTTTTGTTTGATGAAAATGAAGATTTTAGAATAGACGTTGATGCTAAGAACGATTTTGTGTTTTCAATTATTTTTAAATTTAAAACAGATGCTACGAAACAGCAACAGGTTGACAAAATCGTCATGGAAAATTCCATTGTTTTTACTTGTTTAAATTTTAATGATATGGGAACTGGCTTTACAAAACCCTTGAGTATTGCAAAAATTGACGGAAAAGAGATATTTTTGATGTTTTGGTCTTATTTGGAAGGAACAGAAGGAATAGGAAAGACCAGAAGCGTTAAGTACACCATTTTTCAAGAAAAGTAAATTTAAATGGAGAAGTGAATGAAAGATAAAAATTTTATTTTAACGGATACCTTAACTGGAACAGATACAATAACACTAAATACGAATCCCCCTTTTTTTTAAAATACCAATACAAATTTCTATGAAGTGATGCATATGGAAAAAGTAGTTGCTATGATTTCTTCGATTGGTAAAGCTGAGATAATAAATGAAAAATTTATGCCATATGATTTGTATTTGGAAAAAGAAGAAAATGACATGGATATAGATACCATGATAAATAATTTAAACAATTTTTATCATTGGTGTGCATCCCGTGTTTTATCATTAGATAGAAAATATGCAAAAGAGATATTAAATAGTATAGGTGTAGCCCAGGCAGTGACAGATAAAGACCGGGCAGGTATTTCCTTGTCCTATCATTGTGTTTCTTTGACAGATGTATATTGGGTAAGAAAACAGGGAGAGGCTATTTCTTTTAAAAATATCAATTTATATGATAATCCTTTAAATGAGGAAGTGGTTGAACTTTCATTAAAAGGCCGGCAGATGACAGTAACAAATCAGGAATTGGCTCCGGATTTATCTACCAAAGGATGTTTTTCTAAGGCTTGGATTAGAAGAGAAAAAGGATTTAAATTATTGAAAGATGGTGGGGAGGATACTGTTAAGAAGGAATTACTTGCCAGTAAAATATGCCAATGTTTTGATATTCCGCAGGTAAAATATAATGAAGGCTTTTATCAGGGACAATTAGTTTCAGAAAGTGATATTATAACATCAAAAGATTACTCTATGGTTTCCAAAATGGCTTTCGATATTTATGCTTGTAATCATAATCTGGATTATATTGCAGAGTGTGAGCGACTAGATCCAGTTACTTTTTATGGTATGAATATTTTAGATTATTTGGTAGGTAATACGGATCGGCATCCGGAAAACTGGGGATTTTTGGTTAATAATAAAACGAATGAGTATATTTCTTTATATCCACTAATGGACTTTAATCAATGTTTTTTGGAATATGATAATTTGGAAGGTGCTCATTGCCAGACCCTTCTTCCACGACGAATCACACAAAGAGAGGCTGCAATTGAGGCTGTAAAGAAGATTGGACTCTTACAGATAAAGGGAATGGATATGAGTGCATTTGAAGATATGAAAGAAGAAGCAGAAATGTTCCAATGCAGATTGCAGGAATTAAAAAAATATACGGTGCATTAGAAGAGGGTACCAGAATCATTTTTTGCTTTCTTAAGTAAGTTTGTACCATAGAACCCTAGGGGCTGTCATGCTAAATTAGTGTGTCAGCCTCGTTTTCATTTTGATTGGATACAACATATCGAGAAAATGATGATGTATTGTCAATTTATATAAATAATTTGATGTGTTTGATGGAAAAGTGTCATAAATGACGAATGATAAAAAAATTGATAAAATTTTTTTAATTATGTGGTTGTTAAGTTTAAAAATTCGTGCTAATATAAGCAAAGATGTTAGCGTTTTGATGTGTGGTTGTTTCAGAGTACTTAACAATATACATAAAAAAATCGCTATTTTAATTTACGAATGCGCTAAAATGGGAGGAAAAATATGAAAACGCATAAGAATAAAATTGTAGTAATCGGTGCTGGAAATGTAGGAGAGGCCATTGCATATACATTAATGGTTCGTTTTTTGGCAAATGATATTGTATTGGTGGATGTAAATGAAGACCGTGCAAGAGGAGCTGCACTTGATATTGCTCATGGTACCAGCTTTTTTAAGCAGGTTTGGGTAAGATCAGGCGGATACGAGGAATGTGCAGATGCGCAGATGATTATTATTGCAGCAGGTGTTGCAAGAAAGCCGGGACAGACTCGTTTAGAACTTGCAAAGGTTAACGTATCTATTGTACAAAGCATTACAGAAAACATTATGAAATATGCAAAGAATCCATTAATTTTAGTGGTTTCCAATCCTGCAGATATTACAACACTTGCTGTTCAGAAGGCATCCGGTCTTTCACCAGAGCGTGTAATCGGAAGCGGAACATCTTTGGATACTGCAAGATTTAGATATCTTCTTAGCAAGAAATTACAGGTAAATATTGAAGATATTGATGCGTATGTTATTGGTGAACATGGTGATTCTCAGGTGCCAATCTATAGTTCTGCTAATATCGGTGGTTTCCCATTGAAGGATTTTGCACAACAGGTAGGTGCTGAAATTAATGAAACAGAACTTGCAGAACGCACCAAGAATGGTGGAGCAGAAATTATTAAGCTTAAGGGTGCTACTTTCTACGGTATTGCCATGGCAGTGTCAAACATCGTTCAGACTATTATGAGAGATAATAGTGCAATCATTCCTGTAGCACACGTATTAGATGAAAGTTTCGGACCTTGGGCTGGGGTTGCGATTTCTCTGCCTTGTAGAATTGGTTGGGAAGGAATTAACCAGACACTTCGAGTTCCAATGGACTTTTTCGAAAAATCTAAGATGGATGAATCTGTCAATACATTAAAAGAATTTGCGAAAGAATTAGGTTTACTATAGAATTTAGCCATGTAAGTGGTGGTTTACAGAATATGCCATAAATAATTGATGATGGATTTAAATTAAATTTACTATAAAAATGGAGGAAAACAAAATGGATAAGAAGGAATTTGCTTTAAAGCAACATGAAGAATGGAATGGAAAGTTAGAGGTTGTAAGCCGTGCAAAGCTTGAAACACCAGAAGATTTAGCGGTTGCATATACTCCTGGAGTTGCAGAACCATGTCTTAAAATTTCTGAAGATGTAGATCTTTCATACAAATATACACGCCGTGGAAACATGGTTGCAGTAGTAACAGATGGTACTGCTGTTTTAGGCCTTGGAGATATCGGACCAGAAGCCGGTATGCCTGTTATGGAAGGAAAGTGTGTTCTTTTTAAAGAATTTGGTGGAGTTGACGCATTCCCTCTATGTGTACGTAGCAAGAGTGTAGATGATATCGTTCGTACTGTTGAACTTTTAGCAGGAAGCTTCGGTGGAGTTAACTTAGAAGATATTTCAGCTCCTAGATGTTTCGAAATTGAACGTCAGTTAAAGGAAAAATGTGATATTCCAATTTTCCATGATGATCAACATGGTACTGCCGTTGTTACTGCAGCAGCAATGTTAAATGCATTAAAGCTTACTGGAAAGAATTTAGCTGATATTAAGGTTGTAACTTCAGGTGCAGGTGCAGCTGGTATTGCAATTATCAAGTTATTAATCAGCCTTGGTCTTAAGAATGTTATCATGTGTGACCGTACAGGTGCCATTTACGAAGGCCGTGAAGGTTTAAATGCAGAAAAACAGGAAATGGCTAAGATTTCTAACAGAAATATGGAAAAAGGAACATTGGCAGATGTTATTAAGGGTGCTGACGTATTTATCGGTGTATCAGCTCCTGGTACTGTTACAGAAGATATGGTTAAGTCCATGGCAGAAAACCCAATTTTATTCCCAATGGCAAATCCAGTGCCAGAAATTATGCCAGACTTAGCTAAAAATGCCGGAGCAGCAGTTGTAGGAACTGGTAGAAGTGATTTCCCTAACCAGATCAACAACGTACTTGCTTTCCCTGGAATCTTCAGAGGTACATTAGATGTAAGAGCATCTGATATCAACGATGAAATGAAGGTAGCAGCAGCTTATGCCATTGCAAATCTTATTTCAGACGATGAATTAAATGCAGATTATATTATTCCAAATCCATTTGATAAGAGAGTTGCAGAAGCTGTTGCAAAGGCTGTTTCTGAAGCAGCAATTAAGACAGGCGTAGCTCGTATTCAAAAGTAATAGTATAGAATCATTCTTTAAATTTTCTATTGCTTTTTAGAATGAAAAAATAGAGAATAAATGTAAGAGAAAAAGATGTTTGTTTTGCATCCTTTTCTCTTATTTTTTATAAAAGATATTTGAAAGTTTTTGGGAGGATAAAATGAGAATTTTATGTATTGGAGATAGTAACACGTGGGGATATAATCCATTAAACGGGCAGAGATATGAAGGAAGATGGACTAAGGTATTGGCTCAGTTGATGCCGGAACATGAGATAATAGAAGAAGGATTAAATGGCAGAACATTGCTATCGGTGGATCCTGTGATAAAAGAACGTTGTGGAATTGCTGGATTGAAAATGCTTTTAATGTCACATAAACCTGT
>JAFPAZ010000223.1 GCA_017390645.1 Lachnospiraceae bacterium | reverse complement strand
TTGATTAGGTTACAATCGCTGTTAGCGTAAACGAAAAAGCAGATTACATATTGCCAGTATCTGCCCTTTCGTTTGCGCTAATAGCGATTTTGCCGAATTGAACAAAGTCGCGTCCGTGGAGCCATTGGGTATGGAGTTTCAATTCTTGCTTTCCTTGGTAAAGATGAATGCGAATTGAGTTCATACTAGGTGGTTTGTTTAAATTATGGCATAGCAAACAAGCCTCATTGCTGAGACTGAATTTTTGATATTAAAATACATCTTTTAAATTTGTAACCGCATACGTTGCTGTGGTTTGCCAAGATGTCCGCCACAACATTTACAAACAGAAATCTTTATACCATATAGTGTTTCAAGGATTTGAGGTGTTTCCATGTTTTTCAGTATGGATATGTATTTCTTACATCCCAGAAGGTTCCGGCATAAGGTTAAATGTTTGTTTTTACTACGGGTGCAAAGTAAACCGTAATGCCTGATTCTTACAAAACGTTTTGGTGGAACGTGCATAAGAAATCTTCTTACAAACTCTACACCGGGTATTGTAAGCTCCTTCCACTTACCTTCTTCGCGATAATCTTTTACGTAGTAAGTAACGGTATCTTCATCCATTCGTATGATTCGGTGGTTGCTGATGGCGATACGATAATGCTTTATTATAGGTGGTATTTGTTTTTTTCTTGTTATCTAGTTCTTCTATGGTAAAGTTACCATTAGTAGAAGGAAAACCTGATGTTTACTAATGTTCATTTATCCGTAAAAACTGACTTGTAGATACATTTTCATATTTTTTTGCAACTTTTTTAATAAATGCAGCATTGTTTATTTAAAAGGCGGAATATTACCTTTGCTCATGGTACTATTATGATAAGCGGAGTCCATGGTAACATCTTTTGAAAACCAGTCTTCCATTTCGTAAGCAAGGGCAGTTTCTTCATCTCTAAATTCAATTTCAGCCAGAATCAGTCCTTTTAAATCTCTTTCAAAGATATCTAGTTCTATGGTTAACTCATTTTCAAGGGGAATGCAGTAGCGTTCTTTTTCAATAATCATTCCATCGGCTTTTTTTAGCAGATGTTCAAAAGAGTCCTTCGTTAAAGGCATTTCGATTTCTTCCCTGGATAAAAGTCCGGCGGATTTATAAGTTAAAATATATTTACTATCTTTTTGACGGATTCGGATTACCGGTTCCGTGCATAAATAGGCCTGGGTAATATGGTGATGAGGATAAGTTTCCAAATTCTCAGGTAGTTTTTTAATTAAAAATTTACGTTCGATTTCCATAAAAATCTCCTTTCGTGAATTCTGTATTGTTAGGAAATTGCAAAAACATCAAAAACTTATGTTTTGTTTCTTTTACATCACTTTCACATAAAATATTATAGATTCACAATCACTTAATTCAGCATTGTTTTATTTCTTTTGTATCACTCTGATTCACTTTTTCTTGTTTTATAAGGCTGCTTTTTATAGTATACACAATTTTGTAAGAAAATTCTAGGGATATAAGACTTGAAATTAACGAAAAAAAGAATTATAATCGTTACAGTTTACGCAAGCATTGATAGGAGGATAAGTAGGATGAAAAGAATTTGGGCGTTTTTGGCCGAGGGGTTTGAAGAAGTAGAAGCATTAACTGTAGTTGATATTTTACGAAGAGCGAAATATGAAGTAACCACAGTATCTATAACGGAAGATTTGTTTGTTACCAGTTCCCATAATGTGGTAATAAAGGCAGATAAGAAGATGACAGAATTAGAATCTGAACTTCCGGATGTGGTTTTCTTACCGGGTGGCATGCCGGGAACTTTAAATCTTGGTGCCCATGAGGGACTTAAAAATATCATTTTAAATGCAACAGAAGCAGGGAAAATTATGGCAGCAGTATGTGCGGCACCTAGTGTTTACGGTGAGATGGGACTGTTAAAGGGTAGAAAAGCCACCTGCTATCCGGGATTTGAAGATAAATTATTAGGAGCTGAGTATCAGGATGAACAAGTGGTGGTGGATGGAACCTTTGTTACCAGTCAAGGCATGGGAACCTGTATTCCATTGGGACTTAAATTAGTGGAATTATTGTCTTCAGAAGAAATGGCAGCTCAGATCAAAAACAGTATCCGATATAAGTAATGAAAGGAGGAACTTTCATGAATGCGTTGCGATTTGCTTATGAGAAAGTGTTTCGTAAATCACTGACTTATTGTATTTTGCTGGCTTTTTTTAGTAATTTTGTGGTGGAGGTATTAAGCAGACGGTCTTTGTTTGCCACCTTCTCCTTTATTGGAAACAAACCTATGGTGTTTCTTTATAATACCATGCTGATGTTAATTCCATATCTGGTTGCATTGCTGGTTCGCAGAAGAGTTTTTATTTATGTACTGGTTACGGCAGTCTATGTTATTGCAGGTGCAGTAAATTTTTATATGCTGAGTTATCGGACCACTCCATTTACCGGAGTAGATTTAACTTTGATCGAATCAGGACTGGATGTGCTAAATAACTATATGTCAGTATTGCAGATTATTTTGATTGTAATTGCAGTATTGCTTGTCATTGCCCTAATTGTTTTTTGCTGGTTTAAATCGCCAAAAAAAAGGGGAAAAAGGCATCTTCTTGGAAGTACCTTGTTTATTGTTCTATATCTGCTTGTATTTTCGCAGGTGACGGAAAAGGCCATTGAGGCGGGTGTGTTATCGAAAAAGTTTGGTAATCTGAAGATTTCGTATCAGGATTACGGGTTTGCTTATTGCTTTGGTGTTACGGTAATTGATAGTGGAATTGATATGCCCAAAGGGTATAACGAGTCCATGATGCAACGTATTCTGGATCCAAGTAATTCTGCAAATATAGACAATGAAGAATATTCTACACCAAATCTGATTATGATTCAGTTGGAATCTTTCTTTGATCCTACGGAGATGATTGGATTGGAATTATCGGAGGATCCGGTTCCGAACTGGCATAGATTACAGGAACAGTTCACCACAGGACATGTAACCATGCCGACGGTGGTAGCAGGAACCTGTAATACGGAATTTGAAATGATTACAGGTATGAATCTTGGATTTTTTGGACCGGGAGAATACCCATATAAGACGGTGTTAAAAGAAACGGTATCGGAAAGCATTCCTTTTGATTTGATGGAACTGGGATATTCCACTCATGCGATTCATAATAATAAAGCAACCTTTTATGGACGAAATAATGTGTTTGCTAATTTAGGATTTCAGACCTTCACTTCTGTGGAGTATATGTATGATTATGAATTTACAGAAAATGGATGGGTAAAGGATGGGGTATTAACTGAATGTATCATGGATACTCTTACCCAGACGGAAGGACCGGATTTTACCTATACAATTTCTGTTCAGCCTCATGGTGCCTATCCGACGGAGCCATATCCGGAAGAAACACCAATTAAAGTAGTATCCGGACTAGCTACACCGGAAGAAATTGCTGCCATGGAGTATTATGTGAAACAACTTCGTGAGATGGATCAGTTTGTGGCAGATTTGATTGCAGAGTTAGAACAGTTCGATGAGGATGTAGTGCTAATTATGTACGGTGACCATATTCCGGGGCTTGGGTTGTCAAATGAGATACTGACATACGGAGATATTTATCAGACTCCATATATTATATGGGATAATACGGGACGTAAAAAAGCAGATGGTGATCGTATTGCGTATCAGATGGCTTCATTGGTGCTTGGAGAATATGGAATTAACCAAGGAACAATGATAAAATTCCATCAGAACTATAAAGATACGAATAATTATCAGGAAAATATGGAACGTTTGCAATATGACATGCTTTATGGAGAACGTTATATTTATGGTGGTAAGACTCCTTTTGTCCGGACGGATCTTCGCTACGGAATCGATAAAATCACTCTTACCGGAGTGGATTATGATGGAAGTACCCTTACAGTTTATGGCGAGAATCTGAATGAGTTTGGTCAGTTATCCGTGAATGGTGAGGAATATGTAAAAGGTACCTTTACCGAGGAAAAAACATTGGTGTTTACGGAAATAACCTTAGAAGATTCGGATATTATTGTGATTGGACAAATCCGTGGTGATAGTATTTTAAGTGAGACCAGTCCTATGGTATATCACGCAGATACGATGGAACTGACTGCATTAGAAGCTTTTGGAGATGATGGTAAAGTTGGTAATACGGTAAATTCTATAGACATTAAGGCTTATGTGGAAGAAATGGCAACTTCTGCATCGGTACAAACGGAAAGTCAGGAAGAAGCTGATGGAACCGAAATTATACCGTAAATCATTAGAGTTAGTAAGGTTTGCAAATCGGAATATAGATAAGAAGCATGATATGATATCAGATGGAAGTTATCTTTCATCTGATATTATCATATATTGGGTGTATATTATGACACCAGAACATGATAGAATCGAAGAAAAAAAGGACAAGGATGGGAAGAATGAAATTATCATTAAAAGAAGTAGCAGAAATAACAAATGGTACATTAATCAGCGGAAATCCGGAGTCTGTTGTATGGGATCTTTGCATAGACTCCAGAGCAGCGAAGGAAGGAGATTTATTTGTTCCTTTATTAGGAAACAATACGGATGGACATAATTACCTTTCTTCTGCCATGAAAGAGGCAGCAGCTACACTTTGCAGCCGGGAGGGGATTTCTGTTCCGGAAGGGAAAGGATTGATCTTTGTAAAAAATACGGAAGAAGCCATGGATGCCATTGGCTTGTATCACAGAAAACAGACTAAAAAACCTGTCATTGCAGTCACAGGAAGCGTAGGAAAAACCACTACCAGAGAAATGATTGCCCATGTTCTGTCTTCCACAAAAAAGGTATACCAGACGCAGGGAAATTATAATTCTGCCATTGGTGTGCCGATTACCTTAAGCCGTATGGAACCTGACAGCGACTGTTTTGTATTGGAATGTGGTACGGACCACTTTAACGAAATCGCCCAGATTACAGATATGGTAAATCCTGACATTGGAGTGGTAACCATGATAGGTGTGGCCCATTTGGAACATTTCTTAACCAGAGAAAATATTTTGAAGGAAAAAATGGACATTGCAAAGAATATGGGACGGTCTGATGTTTTATTTTTAAATGGTGATGATACATATTTAAGCCGCCTGGAAGAACACGGAATTCATCCGGTCAGTCAGGTGATTTATTTCGGTCATGGTAAAAATGCAAAGGCAAGAGCCTCTGAAAGTAAGTACGAGGATGGGTTTATGACATTTACCTATGAAAACGGTGAGGTTGTAAAAAAAGTCCGTCTTAGCGTTTTGGGTGAACATAATGTATTAAATGCTACCGTTTCTTTGGCCATTGCACAATATCTTGGGGTGGATATGGAGGCTGCCGTGAAATCCCTGGAGAGTTTTTCCGGACTTCGTCAAAGACTAGTGGCATCTGAAAAAGTAACGATTTTGGACGATTGCTATAATGCCAGCCCGGATTCCATGAAGGCTAGCCTGAATGTGTTAATGGATATTCCTTGCAGAGGTAGAAAAATCGCATTGTTGGGGGATATGTATGAGTTAGGTCCGGAGGAAGAGCGGTTTCATGAAGAAATTGGTGAATATGCTGCAAATTTAAAGTTACAGGAGTTAGTTACCGTAGGAAAGCTAGGGGAAAGGATTGCAAAAGGAGCGAAAAATTCCGGTGCCACTTTTGATGTCACCTCATTTTTAACAAAAGAAGAGGCAGGGGAGTATTTGTTGGGGAAAGTGTCAAAGGAGGATTTAGTATTGGTGAAGGCATCCAATGGTCTGCATCTGAATCAGGTAGTGGATAGGTTGAAATAAAGGACTGTCGGTAGCTTTGATGTCTGATGGCTTTGATATTTTTAGAATAAAAAAGGAAAAGACGAATTACGAGTATCTTCTTACTGTCTGATGGATTTAATATTTTTAGAATAAAAAAGGTCATAAAGTTGAATGTCAGGATTCAATTTGTGACCTTTTGTTTTATGTATCATATACTAAAAAAGAGCAAAAAATTATGAGGATTGTTATGGCAACTACAATTATGCTGGATGCAGGCCACGGAGGATATGATAATGGAGCCACCTATATGGAAAGAAGAGAAAAGGATGATAATTTGGCCCTTACCATGGCGCTGGGTGAAATCTTAAAAAATGCGGGATATAACGTTTTATATACCAGAGAAAGTGATGTTTATCAGACACCCCTTAGAAAAGCGCAAATCGCAAATGAAAGTGGAGCAGATTTTTTTATCTCGCTTCATCGGAATGCGGCATCTTACCCAAATCAATATAATGGCGTACAGACCTTGATATTTAATCCTGGGGGCGTGAAACAGGAGATGGCAGAAAATATCAATGATGAATTAGAAGAGCTGGGATTCCGTAATATTGAAGTCAGTATCCGGCCAGACCTTGCCGTATTAAGAAGAACCAGAATGCCGGCTTTGCTGGTGGAGGCTGGATTTATCGATAGTGATAAGGATAATGCCATTTTTAGTAATCAGCTTCAGCAGGTAGCACAGGCCATTGCAGATGGAATCGAAGAAACCATAGGAGCCACACAAACCGTAACAGATTCTGTGGTTCCGAATCATTCCCAGCCGGAAAATGAGCAGAATCAGGGAAATTACGGGGTTTTGATTATGGGATTTACCAGCATGGAAGAGGCACAGCAACTAATCCGGGATATGGAAATGAGCGGGCATGAGACTATGATAGTGCAGTAACAAAAAGTATCTAAAATAGTTGAACTTAAAGTAGTTTTATGATAGACTTAAGGTTACGAAAGGATTAGATTCGTAGAAATGAACCAGGAGGGTGAAGGAATGAATGACAAGACGAGAAAAATTATCGGAATTGTTTTGTTAATCGCAGGTATTGTGCTGTGTCTAACCGGAAACACAGTTTTACTACTGGCCGGTTTGGTGGCGTGTGTGGCAGGTGCACTTGCTTTCATGGATAAAATACCATTTCTCCGTGAAAAAAAAGCAAAGGTGGTTCTTTTAACACCGCCTGAAAAGTTGGCAAAAGCCTTTGAAGCTGCTGATAAAATGAGATCAGAAGAAGCTATGGAGTTATTGGAAGAACTGGTAAATCTGAATACTGGTGATATTCCGAGTGATCAGGCGAGAACCAAAGCTGCGAAAGCACTTGGAGAATTGTATGAAAAAGGACGTTTCAGTGGACTTTCCCAGCCGGCAGATATGAGCAAGGCAGTGAAGTATTATGCTGTTTATTTAAAGGGAAACAGCATGGATGGAGACGTAGCCTCAAGAATTGCCCAGTATTTCCTTGAACAGCAACAGTTTAAGGATGCTATTACGTATTTTGAAATGGCGGCAAAAGTTAAGAACCGTTTTGCAACACAAAAGCTTGCAAATATGTTTGAAGAAGGCATCCATAAGGTGGATAATTATGGTAATAAAGGTGCCCAGGTTATTGCACCGGACTTTGAAAAGGCAGAATTCTGGTATCAGAAGCTGGCCGATATGGGTTATCCGGAAGGCGATGCGGGAGTAAAAAGAGTACAAAAGAGACTTACAAACAGTGATAGTGTAGAATTTGAAGAAAAAGAAAAGATTTATGCCAAGTTATATGAAGAGCGTAAGAATGCAGGAGTGAAGTTTGCATTTAGAAGACAGGATGTAACCCAGTTCCAGTATCAGTACACTTATATACATGATGAGGCAGAAGGATATATTCACAGACTTCCAAAAGGATGGATTAAGGATGTGGATGTAGAAACAGACGAAGTGTATTATGCAAAAGATACAGATGATGAAGATTTCAGGGTGTTTGTAACTTATGACAGCATTCCAAAGGAATCGGACCGTCCACTTGATTTATTCCTTAAGTATCAGTGTGATGTTTTGGATTATGAGCTTCCGGTAAAGGAATATATTTCGGAATATGCGGATGGTATCTGTGCCACATTTTTCCGGAAAGAAGATGAAAAGAGCATTATTTCTTTCGCATTCCAGAAGCAAAACCGATATGCAAACATTAAATTTATTTGTGCTTCTCCAGAGATTATGAGTGCATATGAGGAAATTATTTTTGAAATTGCGAACTCTTTTGCATTTGTAAATCCTAGTATTGTAAGCGAAGATAGCAGAAATCGTAAGGAGAATCAGTACTATTCAGAAGCAGCATTTTATTATGGATTGGATCAGTATTCTTTAGCGTTAGAATATGCAAAGAAGGCACAAAAAGCCGGAAGTAATAAGGCATCTTACCTTATCATTGAATTATATTACGATGATGAAAGTCCATATAATAACCTTCAGAAGGCTGTTTCTTATGCTGAAGAATTGTTTGAAAAGGAACCTACGGCAGATATTGCGTTCCTTGCAGGTAATACATATGAAAAACTAAAAACCTACGAAAGGGCTTTGGAATGGTATGAAAAGGCTTATGGAATGAAGCATAAGAGGGTTCCATTCTATTTAGGACGTTTATACTACTACGGTGTGTTACGTGTAAAACGTAATGGTCGTAAGGCGCTTGCTTATTTTAAGGAAGCATTAAAGAATGGTATCAAAGAAGCACAGGCTTACATCGATGATATTGAAAGTTTAGGATATCAGGATTTACAGGAGACCATTGATCGTTTAGAGGCTGCAGTTCGTAACAATGATCCGGAAAAGGCATATGAAGTTGCCATGAAGAAGAAGGATCAGGTATTCTATCTGGCATCTGATAAAGAAATTGAAAATGCTTTTGTGGTAGCATATCAGTTAGGAAATATCAACGCTGCATATGAATTAGGTTGCATTATGAGAAATGCAGAACGAAATAAAGAAAATCCGAACTATGAAAATGCCATGAAGTACTTTGAAATCGCCTTTGATGCCGGGTTTAATGACTTTGACAGTGATGCCCTTTATGAAGTAGTAGAACGAAAAAGACAGAAGGGATTATCTGAAATCCAACAAAGAGTTCTTTACTTTAAGGCAGCTGCCATGGGACATATTCAGTCATTGGAGAAGGTAATAGAGCTTACACCAACCATTACCAATGACATCCGTAAATTGTATAAGGAATGTAAAGTGAAGGCAGCCCAGGGTGAAAAGATTGGTCTGCGCAGTATGAGTAAATTGGAACGGGCATATATAGAGTTGGTAGATTTGGATCCGGAAATCGTACAGACAAAGAAAGTAATTCAAAATAAATTCTTTAAGCTAGCGGTTCCAAAGGAATGTGTAGCAGTAATCAATGACGAAGGTGGTACGATTAAGATTGCAGATTCCATCGTAGACTTTGCAGTTGCAGAAATGCCGATTAAGACAGTAGAAGACGAAAGTTTTGAACAGGTATTTGAATTAATTCAGAAGGAATACCGTGAAGCGGAAAATGGTGATCTTCAGGTGGTTAATTCAAGATTAGTTGGTGGTTCTATGCTGAAGTCACAGGGAAATGAACATTCTTTAAGTATTTTACTTGTAAGTTCAAAGAACCAGTATCTGTTTAAATTATCTTCAACTAACAGAACAGAACTTTATAAATACAAAGAATCTGTATTAGATATTGCGCAAACAATCGTTGAAACCGGCGAGACATTTGTGGAAACAGATCCAAAGAGAGCTTCCCATATCGGTATTGGAATGTTAATTGGCAGTGCAGAAGGTGGAGTATTATCCATTGGAAAATTAGAATAATAGAAAGGGGAAAAAACGACGCAACAGTCGTTTTTTTCTCGTCTTGTCAATGCAACTTTGGAGTGTATTTTTATGCTCTGAGAGAAAGGGTTGTCAATGACATGGTACATAATACATTTATAATTTGAAAGGAAAAACAGATGATAAAGAAAACGTTATTAAAAGGAATTTCGGCAGCTATGCTTCTTACTTTAGGTATGAGTATGACAGCTTGCGGAAAGAAAGAGGAAAAGAATAAGGAAACCTTCACGGTAGGGTTTGATGCTGCATTCCCACCATATGGTTATATGGATGAAGAGGGAGAGTATGTAGGTTTTGATTTAGACCTTGCTGCGGAAGTATGTGAAAGAAGAGACTGGAAGTTGGTGAAACAACCAATTGATTGGGATTCTAAGGATTTTGAATTAGAGTCAGGGAATATCGATTGTATTTGGAATGGATTTACCATGAATGGAAGAATGGATGACTATACATGGTCGGAAGCCTATGTGGATAATACTCAGGTATTTGTGGTCAGGAAAGATTCAGGAATTAGTAGTTTTGAAGATTTGGAAGGCAAGATTGTAACCGTTCAAACAGCATCTTCCGCTTTGGATGCGTTAAATTCTGATGATTGTAAAGAACTAACAGAAAGTTTTAAGAAGTTAGAAGAAATTCCGGATTATAATCAGGCGTTTATGAACCTTGAGGCAGGAGCGGTACAAGCCATTGCCATGGACGTTGGGGTAGCGAAGTATCAGTTAGAGCAACGTGGGGATGACTATGTGATGTTAGAAGAACCGATTATTACAGAACAATATGGTGTTGGATTCTATAAAGGAAATGAAGAATTAAGAGATCAGGTTCAGGAAACTTTAGATGAAATGGAAGCAGATGGTACACTGGCGAAGATAGCTGAAAAGTGGGGCTTGTCAGATAGTATCATTTTAGGAGAATAATATGAGTGCATTAAAAATGTTTGACTTGATGAGTTCCGGAATGTTGGAATCGGTTAAGATTTTTTTCCTGACTTTGATTTTTACCCTTCCGCTTGGAATGGTGGTTGCCTTTGGAAGAATGGCGAAATGTTCCCTAATCCGCAATATCACGAAATTATATATAGCTGTTATGAGGGGTACTCCTCTTATGCTACAGTTATTTGTAGTGTATTATGGACCATATTATCTGTTTAAGATACCTCTTACTACGGAATATCGTTTTTATGCAGTTATTATTGGATTTGTGATAAATTATGCAGCATATTTTGCAGAAATTTATCGTTCCGGGATTGAGTCCATGCCGAGGGGACAATATGAGGCAGCAAAGGTGTTAGGCTATAACAAAATACAGACGTTCTTTAAAATTATTCTTCCACAGGTGATTAAGCGCATTTTACCATCTGTAACCAATGAGATTATTACTTTAGTAAAAGATACTTCCCTTGCATTTGCCATTGGATATGTGGAAATGTTTTCTTTGGCAAAGTCAGTGGCAGCAGCCCAGACTTCTATGGTGCCATTTGTGATTTCAGGTGTATTTTACTTTGTATTTAATTTACTGGTTGCTTTTGTAATGGGAAGAATAGAGAAAAGAATGAGTTATTATAAGATATAACAGGCGATAGGAAAGTTACTGTCTGGACACAAAACAGTGACATAGGAAAACGCAAAAGTGAGGAAGATATGGCGTTATTGGAAATAAAAAACATTAAAAAGAGTTTTCAGGATTTGGAAGTCCTTAAGAATATTTCACTAAAAGTAGAGGAAGGGGATG
>JAFPAZ010000222.1 GCA_017390645.1 Lachnospiraceae bacterium | reverse complement strand
TCAATCATTGCAAGTACTTCTTTTCCTAATTCTGCAGAAAGAGCCTTTGCATCTTCTAAATTCTCACCCTTTACACCATAGTAGAATTTTACCTTTGGCTCTGTACCGGAAGGTCTTACACACAACCATGCATCATCGGATAAATCATAATATAATACGTTAGAAGCAGGAAGTCCTGTAGGAGTTACCTTACCGGTCTTCATATCCTTAATGGTATCTAACTGATAATCTCTTGCAGAAAGAACTTCATATTTACCAATCTTAGCAGGAGTATTTTCTCTTAATGTACCTAAGATTTCCTGAATCTTCTCTAATCCTTCGATACCCTTTAAGGTAATGGTCTGGATATCATCGATATAATAACCATACTTTTCATACATTTCAATCATGGCATCCCATAAAGTCTTACCCTGGGTACGATAATAAGCTGCTGCCTCGCAAAGTGCCATAGTAGCCACGATGGCATCCTTATCTCTTGCATGGGTACCAATCAGACAACCATAACTTTCTTCAAATCCGAACAGGTATTGACCTTTTCCGCTTTGTTCGAAGTTTAAAATCTGTTGTCCGATAAACTTAAATCCGGTTAATACTTCAATTAACTTCACACCATAATGCTTTGCAATGGCATCGGTTAAATTCGTAGTAACGATGGTCTTAATTAAAGCTCCATCCTCTGGCAATCCGTACAAATCCTGTCTTTGTCCGATTTCATAATCTGCCAGTAATGCACCTGACATATTACCGGTTAAGGTAATATATTCTCCGGAATTGGTATCCTTTACATAAACACCAAGACGGTCTGCATCTGGGTCAGTCGCTAATACTAAATCTGCATTTACTTCTTCGGCTAATTCCAAAGCAAGCTTAAATGCCTTCTTATCTTCCGGATTTGGATAATCTACGGTTGGGAATTCCCCATCTGGTAATTCCTGTTCCTTTACTACATAGACATTTTCAAAACCTAATTCCTTTAACACTCTTCTGGCAGGAATGTTTCCTGTTCCATGAAGTGGAGTATAAACGATTTTTAAATCTTTTCCTACTGCCTTAATGCTGTCCCAATGAATGACCTGTTTCTTTAATTCTTCAATGTATTTATCATCGATTTCTGCACCAATTACCTGGTAAAGTCCTGCTGCCACTGCATCTTCTTCTTTCATGGTCTTGCAGGCTGCATAATCTGTCACTGCCTTTACTTCACCCATAATTCCCTTATCATGAGGAGGGGTAATCTGGGCGCCATCTTCCCAATATACCTTGTATCCGTTATATTCCGGAGGATTATGGCTTGCTGTAATATTAATACCTGCCACACATCCTAATTCTCTTACTGCAAAAGATAATTCCGGTGTTGGGCGTAAGGATTCGAAAATATATACCTTAATTCCATTTGCTGCAAGACAAAGAGCTGCTTCTTTTGCAAATTCCGGTGACATTCTTCTAGAATCATAAGCAATGGCAACGCCCTGATTGTTCTTACCCTGTTTGATAATGTAATTTGCAAGACCTTGAGTTGCCTTACGAACCACATAAATATTCATACGATTGATACCTGCACCAATGATTCCTCTTAGTCCTGCAGTACCAAACTCTAAGTCTGTATAAAATCTTTCCTTAATTTCGTTCTCATCTTCCTTAATAGAAGCAAGTTCCTTTTTGGTTTCTTCATCGAAGCATGGATTTGTCAACCATTCTTCATACATCTTCTTGTAATCCATTCTGTCCTCCTAAAATCTTTCTTACTTATATTTCATCAAAAACACCATATGGTGCTTTTTAATTACAAATAAAACAATTTCATCTTCTATTTTCTAAACAATACCTCTGAGTTACAAATCAATAGCAATAGAATCAATGTAGAAATTTCTGTAACTGTTCATATATGAACCTTTATAAACTTCTAAATTCTTTCAATTCTCTTCTGTATCAGAAGCAGACTTCTCCTCTTCGCTACTTTCTTTCTTAGGGTCTTCCGTAGTGGAATCCACCTTTGTAGTGCTATGGCCATCTTCAGAATTCTTTTTTGAATCTGATTCTTTGGATTCCTCTTCCAAATCCTCTTTCGAACCCGACTCCTCCGTAGTTTTCTCTACACTGGTAGTCGCCTCCTGACCCTTATCCTCTTCGGCAAGGTCTACTTTATATATAATATAAGGAGTGTCAATTGTCAATGTATCATTGAAATTTTCATACCCCTCCCTGGTAATTTTTATCTGGTGCTTACCATAGGATAAAGCAATTTCCTCCTCAATGTCAACAGTTTTTCCATCAATCCAGACTTTAGCACCTTCTACCTGAACCTTAACCTTCACCACACCAGTCTTATTCGGTAAAATCTGAATATCTGAAAGATTAACTTTTGTTTCCTCATAAGGGGAAATCACAACCTTTTTACTTCCACTATGGTCTCCCTTTGATATTACCATTTCATAGGTACCTTCTGCAATAGAAAGTTTCATATCTTCTTCCACCGGAAAACTTTCCTTTCCAATAGAAATCATGCCCCCGATATAAGTGTCATAGTTTTCCAACACCAAAAATCCATGGGCTTGTTCCACTACAATGGAACAAACCTTCCCATTGATTCCCCTTGCAGTAATGACGTCCTTAGAATCCAATTCAGAAAAACTCAAAGTTCCCTTACTTCCGGTTAAAAACACTGCATCGGAATACTTGTATATTTCACCGGCTATTTCAATGGATTTTTTCTCCTTGTTCCAGGAAAATTTCTGAATATTTTTTAGTTCAAAACTTTCACTGCTTAATGTCATGGTCTGAATCTTAGCAGGCTCCTCCTGATATTCTACCTCAAAAATCTGTCCTAATTCCACTTGTCCGATAGAAATAATCTTTCCATACTGATTCTTTAAATCCACACCACCGGAATAAAATAATTTCATTTCTTCATCACTCTGTACATCAATAAAAGTCAGTACATTGGAATTTAAATCTTTAGAAACCAAGGTTCCGGAAAATACAAGTGGATCGGATTCTTCTATGGTAATTTCCTCTTTTGTTGCTTCTTTCGTGCTGCTTTCGCCACATCCAACGAAAAACAAAGAAATCAAAAGAATAGTCAACAGTAAATTTATCTTTTTCACATTATCCTCCATTCTGAGAATCTATACTTTTCGGAAATCCTTTAAAAATCTCAAATTTCATATACATAAATATCTATTTTTAAACATTCCCTTTGCAAGTGAATCATAAAACTGTTACCATTATACTATTCTTTTGACGAAATATCAAATACTAACCTCTTTTAATGGAATCAATGATAAATCAAATCTGAAACATTAACCTCAATGATTCAAGACAATCTCAGTTCAACTTTTCCCATCATCCATTTATAGATAATCTTAATCTGAACCATTAACCCTAATCATTCAAGATAATCTCAGTTCATCATTTCTCTATCATCCATTTATAGATAATCTGCTTCAAACTCCTCTAGAAATCTCTTTTTCTCCTTTTCTCCCTGTATTACCTGCTGCATCTTCTCAATGTTCTTCGGAGGGATCCACGTTTTCCTTCCATTCATGTACCGGTTGGTGATTTTCCAGAATTTTTCCGGATAAGACAGCATGTAATACAGATACAAATAATCCTCTTTCTTTAATTTACTCTCTTTGGAATATGCATTTAATATATTCTTCCTAACATAACCGGAATAATTATTCTTTTCCAAGGCCTTTCTTAAAAAATGATACAAATCCATTAATTGATTTCCATACTGCATTTTCTCAAAATTAACGGTATAAGGGATTCTATCCTTAAAAATGATATTATGCTGGTTATAATCTCCATGACAAATCCCTTCCCTGCTTCCTTTTGCAGTCTGTTCCAAATCTTCGAGTTTTTCCCTGGTTTTCTCTCCCTGCTGATAAAAATAATCTACATTTGCCAAAAACAAGTTTTCAAATTCATTTTTTGCATTTAAGGAACGAATATAATTTTTAACCCTTTTACACTCCTTGTTCCTACGTTGCATCACATAAGACAGGCTTTCCCATTCCTTTCGTTCCCATAAATCACTGATTTTCAAAAAACTCTGATGCAGTTTTCCAAGATTGGCTGCTGCAATCTTCATATCCTCTATATTCTTTAAATTACATTCTTTTCCCTCATAATATTCCTTCAAGGTATATGCATTCTGGTATTTATCAAAAACGAGATACTCCTCCTCCTTAGTAAGAACAGGAGCATCCACACAAAGAAAACCTTCCTCCTTTAGGCCTTTTTTTATTTTTGCCTCTAAATCCAGTTTTCCTACAGAACCTTCATACTCTCTTAAAAGTCTTAAGCCCTTTGAAGTATATAGAATATATCCTCCTCTTCCCCGAAGGATTTTCTTCACTTCAAAATCATATTGTTCATATACCTCTCTCAGCTTCTCCAGCAACCTTCTCCCCTCCAATTAAAACCAACTGATTTCTATACACTACCTTCAAACTGCTTCACTCTATGAGTCATAATGTCAGCTCAATTCTGTTCTCTAACACTTCACTCTATAGGCCATAATGTCAGCTCAATTCTGTTCTCTAACACTTCACTCTATAGGCCATAATGTCAGCTCAATTCTGTTTTCTAACACTTCACTCTATAGGCCATAATGTCAGCTCAATTCTGTTTTCTGACACTTCACTCTATGACAACTTCTACTTCATAATCAGTAGCTTTTCTCCCGGACTTACCTCATCTGTCTTCAAATGATTTAACTCCTTTAGTTTCTCCACCGTAGTAAAATAATTCTTGGCAATGGACCACAAAGTATCCTCCAGTTTTACCGTATACCCAATCATACCTGCCATGTTATTTCTTTTTTCCATATCAAAAGGACTTCGTTTTACCTCCACAATGGTTCTTGCTTTCCTTGGTTCAAAAGCCAGAATACTGAAACTGATAAAGGCTTTACACTCTGCCTCATTACCATCTAACATCATGGCACTTACCTGTTCTAAGGAAGGTACCAGATTTACCACCTGCTGCTCACGGATTCCCGCAACTTCAATATCATATTCAAAAGGCATGATTACCGGTTCC
>JAFPAZ010000221.1 GCA_017390645.1 Lachnospiraceae bacterium | reverse complement strand
TATATCATACCACATTTCATTACATATTGTAAAATAGTTTTTCACGAAATGCAGAAATACAAATAGTTCCAATAAAAACAAAAAGAAAATCTTTCAAATTTACCATTAGCATTTCTGAAAGATTCTCTATCTTAGATTCAAAAATTCAGAACATAAAAATTCTAACTAAAAATTTTCCTCTGTGGTTTCCGGCTAATTTATATTGTCCGAAGTGTTCATTTCCTCCGACGACTCCATTCCCTCCGGTATTTGTGTCCTATCCGGTTTCACCATTCTCTCCGGCATTTGGGTCCTATCTGGTTTCACCATCTCTTCCGAAAATTGCGTTCTATCCGGTTTATCCATTCCCTCCGGAAATTGTGTTCCATCTGTTTTTCCCTTTCCTTCCGGAAATTGTGTTCCCTCCGGTATTCCCATTCCTTCCGGAAGTTATTATTTTCTTCAAAAAAAGAACTGTATACTATAAATCAAATTATTGAAAACAACTCCTCATTCATATTTCCATTTATAGTAACAGTTCTTTTTTATTTCATTATAAAATTTCTTTTAAAATCTGATTAATCATGGAAGGATCTGCTTTTCCCTTCATTGCCTTCATAGTCTGTCCTACTAAAAATCCAATGGCTTTTTCTTTACCATTTCGATAATCTTCTACCGACTGTGGATTATTAGAAACTACCTCTTCGATAACCTTCCTTAAGGCACCTTCATCATTCACTGTCTTTAATCCATGTTCTTCTACATATTTTTCCGGATCAATATTATCGTAGAATACCTTTTCGAACACTTCTTTTGCCACTGTACTATTAACAGCTTTACTTTCTGTTAATGCTATCAGCTTCGCTAAATTATCTGCACTAAACTTAAGGTCTTCGACTTCCATTTCATTTTCCTTTAACAAACGCATCGTTTCTACCATCAGCCAGTTCGATACTTTCTTTGGAGCAGCACCTAAAGCTATGGTTTCTTCAAACAAATCTGCCATACGCTTGGAAGAAGTAATAATATCAATATCATATTCCGGTATATCAAATTCCTTCTGGTATCTTTCTTTTTTCTCATCTCGTAATTCCGGCTGTCTGCTCTTAACTTCTTCTAACCATTCTTCACTAATGATAATTGGCACCAAATCCGGATCAGGGAAATAACGGTAATCCTGGGCATCTTCTTTCGAACGCATAGCATAGGAACATTCCTTATTATCATCCCATCTTCTGGTTTCCTGAATCACCGGTTTTCCTTCTTCTAATAAATCAATTTGTCTTTCCCGTTCCGCCTCAATGGCTCTGGCAATTGCCTTAAAAGAATTTAAGTTCTTGGTTTCTGTTCTGGTTCCAAATTCCTTCGCACCAACTTCACGAACAGATAAGTTCACATCTGCTCTCATGGAACCTTCATTTAACTTACAATCGGAAGCACCTAGATACTGGATGATCATTCTTAACTTTTCAAGGTAAGCAATGACTTCATCTGCTGAACGCATATCAGGTTCTGATACGATTTCTATCAATGGAACACCGGAACGATTAAAATCAACTAAAGTGGAATCATCCCAGGAATCATGCACAAGTTTACCTGCATCTTCTTCCATATGAATTTCATGAATACGAACATATTTTTTCTCGCCATTTACATTGATTTCAATCTTTCCATCCCTGCAAATTGGATAATAAAGTTGGGAAATCTGATAATTTTGTGGATTATCCGGATAAAAATAATTCTTTCGGTCAAACTTACAATTTCTTGTAATGGAACAATTAGTAGCAAGTCCAACAGCAATGGCTTTTTCCACTACTGCCTTATTTAAAACAGGAAGGGAACCTGGCATTCCGGAACATACCGGGCAGGTATGGGTATTCGGTGCACCACCAAATTCTGTACTACATCCACAAAAAATCTTAGTTTTCGTTGAAAGTTCTACGTGTACTTCCAAACCAATGACGGTTTCATACGCTTTGCTCATTATTTATCCCCTCCTTTTACCATTTCCGGTCGTTCATATGTCCTTGTCTGTTCAAAGGCATATGCAGCTCTTATGATCTTCTTTTCTTCAAATGCATTGCCAATCAACTGTAAACCGATTGGAAGACCCTTAGAATCTTTTCCGCAAGGAAGACTGATTCCCGGAAGTCCTGCAAGATTTACAGATACCGTATATATATCACCCAAATACATCTTAATCGGATCACTTAAACTCTTTCCTACTTCCAAAGCTGTAGTAGGAGCTGTTGGTCCTAAAATTACATCATATTTTTCAAATGCTTTATCAAAAGCCTGCTTAATCAACGCCTTTACCTTTAATGCCTTAACATAATATGCATCATAATATCCGGAACTTAAAACAAAGGAACCAAGCATAATTCTACGTTTCACTTCAGAACCAAATCCTTCTGAACGTGTCTTTTTATACATACTATGAAGACCGTCAAAATCTTTGGTACGATAACCATACTTCACACCATCGAAACGTTCCAGATTCGAACTTGCTTCTGCTGCTGCAATTACATAATAAGCTGGAATCGCATATTCTACCAGATTTAAATCAAATTCCTCTACGATAGCGCCTTTTTCTTCTAAAACCCTTGCAGCATTTAATACTGCTTCCTTTACTTCCTTATCCAGACCTTCTCCAAAATAATCTTTTGGAATTCCGATTTTCATTCCTTTTACATCGTCTACCAACGCGGAAGTAAAGTCCTTCTCCTTCAGTTCTACTGAAGTTGAATCCTTTTTATCATGACTAGAAATAATTTCTAGAATCGTAGCGCAATCTGTCACATCTTTCGCTAAAGGTCCAATCTGATCCAAAGAAGAACCATAAGCAATTAAACCATATCTGGATACCGTACCGTAGGTCGGTTTAATACCTGTTACTCCACAAAAAGAAGCCGGCTGACGAATGGAACCACCCGTATCGGAACCTAACGCATAGAAACATTCTTCTGCTGCTACTGCCGCAGCAGAACCACCGGAAGAACCTCCTGGCACATGATTCCCATTCCATGGATTTCTGGTAATACCATAATAAGAAGTTTCTGTCGTACTTCCCATAGCAAATTCATCCATATTGGTTTTACCTATAATCACTGCACCTGCATCCTCTAAATTTTTTACAGCCTCTGCCGTATAAGTAGGATTAAAATTACTTAGTATTTTTGAACTACAGGTTGTAAGCATCCCCTTCGTACACATATTATCTTTTATAGCCACCGGTACACCTGCTAACGGTCCTGTAAGTTCCCCTGCATCAATTTGTTTTTGGACTTTTTCAGCTTTTTCCAATGCACCTTCTTTATCCAAAGTGACATAACAATTTAAGTCTTTCTCTGATTTTTCAATCTGGGCGAACACTGCCTCCACAGCTTCCACTACAGACACTTCTTTTGCTTTTATCTTTTTTCCAAGCTCTACCGCTGTTAAACTAGTAAGTTCCACTGAATTCACCTCTATTCTACAGTCTTTGGCACCTGATAAGCACCATCTTTTTGTTCTGGAGCGTTAAATAACATATTCTCCCTGTCGTCTCCATTGGTTACAATATCTTCACGAAATACATTATGAACAGAAAAGGTATGGCTCATAGGAACTACATCTTCTGTATCCAATTCATTTAGCTTGTCTATATAATCCAGCATACTCTCCATGTCTTTTTTTGCCTGTTCTTTTTCTTCCTTATCCAGTTCAAGTTTTGCTAAAATACCCACATATTCAATGGTATCGTCTGAAATTACATTTGCCATATTAAAAACCATGCACACTCTCTGAAGAAAAACAAAAAAGTATGCATTTTCCTTTCTTATTATTTTCTAATTTTCATACCAAACATCCCTTTGGTATAAACAGCAACGAAAAATCAGCTGTTACGCTGATTTTCCATAAAAGCCTTTTTCTTCATTATCCTCAATGCCTCTCAACATATCCCGGATTTTTATTTTAATGTTGTAAGTGATTTGTATATTACATAATTATTAATATAAATCATAGATGTTATATCACCTGATGCATCACTCACAATAATCACACACTCTTTTCCATTCTCACTTTCATAAAGTCTGGCTGATTTACCTCCGGCTAATTCATAATCTGTAGAGGCATCTGTGTCAAAGGTAAAATCAACTTCTATTTCAGAAAGTGGATCTCCAATACCAACGCCGAAGAGTTTATTTTTCTTATCATCTCCATTTACCAATACTCCAAAACGTCCCTGTGCCGGTGTATCCACAACATATACATTCTCCGTTCCATATACATGATAACCAATAGCGTTCATAAAGAATTCATCCATAATAGCGCTATTTTCAACAAAAGCGGTGCCAAATGTCTGTTCCAGCTGTTCATTTGATTTTAAATATGTTGTTTCAATTTTGATTTCCGGTCGTTTATATTCGTCAATCCAGGCTTTACCATAATGATAAACCACTGCTATAATCGCAATTATAACGATGATTTTGAAAAATCCCTTAAAATTAACGTTTACGCCGCCACTTTTCTTTGGTTTTTTTACATTTGTGTTATTGATCACTATTGGTGAATCGGTTAAATCATAAAATTCATTTCCATTGCTCATATTTTTCCTCCCTAATCATAAAACATGCCTTCATCATACCTTAAAATCAAACGAATTTCAATAGTTTATGCTTCATATCTTAGAAATAAAATTGTATTTTTAAACCTTACACTTACTATATCCATCCAAATACCTTATTACTTTAAGCCACTCAAAACGCCCTGTTCTACTTCAAATCTTTTTTTCTAAAGTACAAAATGCCTAACAAACTGCTAACAAGTAAATAACCTATAGATAAAACAACTGCAAACTGTACTTCATGATTTTCAATTTCCAGATAAGAAAAATCCTCTATTACAGTTGCAATCCAATACTTTCCACTTCTGGTTTCTTCACTAAAAGGAATGTTTGAATTTCCATTGATGGAAGAATCTATTACCGAAAATCCTGTAGTAAGTAAAACCAAAAGAACCGTTCCTATGGTCATGGCTGCACCTTCGTGAGTAGTTAAAAAAGAAATCATGACAAAAAAGGCAGCTAAAGAGACATATAATATCAAATCCAATAAAACTACAAGAAGGAAGCGGTCCAAAGACCCTTCTATATCGAAATCGAAACCAAAACAAACTCCTGCAGTAAGAAAAACTGAAACAAAAGAAATTATGTAAATTACAGCAACTCCAAGCATGGTGTTTAAAAGTTTTGAAAGGTAAATCTGTCCTCTCTTATACCCTTTTAAAACAGCCAGATTAACAGTTCTTTGCTGAAACTCTCCTGCAACATAAATTGCAACAAAAACACAAATAATAATTCCTAAAATCTGAGCAAATGATAGACCAATCAATGTAAAATTATAGGCATCCATAACCTGCAACGCTTCTAGTTCCGTTTCATCGCCTCCGGCAGCCTCTAATTTCGCCACATCTAAAAAAGAAAGAACTGCTTTAAATAAAATAGTAATTCCAATAAATCCAGCCATTACAACACCGATACATACCCTAAGTGCCATGGATTTCTTTAATCGATAAAAATCCATCTTAATCAATTCTTTCATACTGTTCCCCCATTACCATCATAAAATATTCTTCCAGCAAATCACCTTTCACTCCTTTTTCTTTTAACCGAAGTAATTTTTCTTCCAGTTCCTCTGCTGAAATTTCTTCTACCAATCTGCCTTCTTTCATAAAACCATACTTTGTCGCAATTTTTGATAATTCTGTAAGCATATGACTGGAAATAAAAATTGTCATACCATATTTTTTATTTAATTTTACTAATAACTCTCTGATTTCCCTGATTCCCATAGGATCAAGACCATTCATAGGCTCGTCCAGAACTAGTAGTTTAGGACTTCCTACCAGGGCAATCCCAATGGCTAACCTCTGTTTCATTCCCAATGAGAAATATTTTGCTTTCTTTTTATCATTCTTTAGTCCAACTTCCTTTAGAATGTTAAGAAGACTCTCTTTGTCTTCCATGTGGCATAACTTCGCCTGTACCATAAGATTTTCCAGTGCTGTCATAGAAGGATAGATAGATGGATATTCTACAAAGCCCCCGATGGGTTTTACTGAATGAACTTCTTCCTCTTCAAAAAGAACAATCTTTCCATCATAATTTTTAATAAAATTCAGAATCATCCGTATTACAGTGCTTTTTCCTGCACCATTTTTTCCTACAAAACCATATATCTCTCCCTCTTCAATTTCAAAGGAAACCTGACTTACTACAGGTACTTTATCATAACATTTGGTAAGATTTATCGCTTGTAATATTTTCATTTCCCACCTCACTGGATTTTTCTACAATTTTATCATAAATTCATTCAAGTTACCACTATCATTTTCTTTCTCATCCATTTTCTATTTTCATCCGTTCAACTTTTATCCCCTCATCCATTTTTATACGTCCCTCTGTTTTATCTTTCTTGCTTATTATTTTCTACCATACTTTCCATAATTTTCATATATATTATTTCATTTTTTTCCCATACTATTTTCATGAATCACTAATATATTTGGAAAGGAAGTTTGTTATGAACTCTGTTGACCTATATATAAAAGCAGAAATGAGTATCGCAATTACTAAAGATCATGTAACCATTGGGGACTTTGCCAAAATTTATTGTCAAGATAAAAACATAAAAAATCATGTCAGCACCTTAAAAATTGCAAATCGCAACCAGGCGAATGAAAATCACCTTGCAATTTCTCTTTTAGAAGTCATTCAGGAGATAAATAACATTTATCCCGATGTTAAGGTTATAAATGTTGGGGCACCTGATATTCTGGTACACTTTAAAAAAGCAAAACCGGAAAACAAAGCTTTAACATTACTAAAACTGACATTCATCTGCCTTCTTGCCTTTTTAGGTTCCGCCTATGCCATTATTTCTTATAATACAGATGTGAATGCCTCCGATACATTTGTTATGTTATACAAATTATTTATGGGAACCTACCCATCAGGTCCCTCCATATTACAGCTTTCCTACTGCATTGGACTTCCAAGTGGCGTCATTTTATATTTTAATCATTTATCCCATAAAAATTTAAGTTCCGACCCATCGCCACTAGAAGTTCAGATGCGTACCTATGAACAGGAAGTAAATACAGCTTTAATTACCAACGAAGGAAGGAAGGGAAATGAAATTGATGTGGATTAAGTATGTTCTTTTAGTGTTATTAGGTTTTGGCGCCGGTCTTATCATCGCCGGAGCATTTATCGCCTTTATTTCCACCATTGGAATTTTTCCACGTTTTGCGGCACAAACCCATACCATAAAACATTTAAAATTATATGAAACTTTTATCTTATTAGGTTCCACTCTCGGAAATCTGATTTCCGTATATTCCATACCTGTCCCATTAGGTATTGCCGGACTTGCAATTTTAGGTTTTTTCTCTGGCGTTTTTGTTGGCTCTTTGGTAAGTGCCCTTGCAGAAGTTGCAAACACCATTCCGGTTTTTTCAAGAAGAGCTTCCATACGAAAAGGACTTCCTTATGTCTTAATCAGCATTGCATTAGGAAAAGGCATTGGTTCCTTTGTACAATATTTTATCATGTAAAGGAGAACGATATATGAAACAAGAACCCTCACAAAAAGAGTACAATCAATATGTAAAACAAGTAACACCAACCCATTCTCTCGTAAAGAACTGTTTTCATGCTTTCTGGATTGGTGGCCTCATCTGTGTAATAGGTCAATTATTTTTTCATTTATTTCAGACGAATCTGGATTTAAACAAAGAAGATGCCAGCACTTATGTTACCATTACTCTGGTATTGTTAAGTATCATTTTAACGGGATTTAATATATATCCAAAAATCGCCAAATTAGGTGGTGCCGGAACTCTGGTTCCCATTACAGGTTTTGCAAACTCAGTAGCTGCTCCTTGTATCGAGTTTCAAAAAGAAGGACAGGTTTTTGGTATTGGTGTAAAAGTATTTACTATCGCCGGACCAGTTATCTTATATGGTATTTTTTCTTCTTTTGTTCTTGGCTTTATCTACTATATTTTATCAAGTCTGGGGGTATTATAATGCAGAATACAAAGATTCAAAAAGGAAAACAAAGTATTGCTTTCGAAAAAACACCCTATGTTCACTCTTATGCATCCATTGTAGGACCGAAAGAAGGAGAAGGGCCTCTTGCATCCTACTTTGATATGATAACCAAAGATTTTGAATTAGGTCAAAATACCTGGGAAGAAGCCGAAAGCCAGTTAGTCACGCTAGCCATTAAAACTGCCATCAAAAAAGGGAATTTAAAGCCTGAACAAATACGTTATTTATTTGCCGGTGACTTACTAGGTCAGTTAATCGGAAGTACCTTCGGAGTGAAAGACTTAAATATTCCCGTTTTTGGCCTCTACGGGGCCTGTTCCACTATGGGGGAATCTTTATCCTTAGCTTCCATGTGTATTTCCGGTGGTTTTGCAGACTTTGCCACAGCTGTAACTTCCAGCCATTTCGCCAGTGCCGAAAAGCAATTCCGTTTTCCTTTAGAATATGGTAACCAACGTCCTTTAAGTGCTACATGGACGGTTACGGGAAGTGGAGCTGTTGTTTTATCTTCCGAAGAAAGTGACATAAAAATTACAGGTATTACCACCGGAACAATCATGGACTATGGGATTCGCGATTCCATGAATATGGGTGCCTCAATGGCTCCTGCTGCGTGCAATGTTATTTATCAGAATCTCACTGACTTTAATTTATCTGTTGATTACTACGATAAAATCATCACGGGAGATTTAGGCTACATCGGACAGGAAATTTTATTTAAGTTATTAAGGGACAATGGATATGAAATCAGTCACCTTCACATGGATTGTGGAATTGAAATCTACGATAATGAAAAGCAGGATACGCATAGTGGGGGGTCCGGTTGTGGATGTTGTGCCTCTACCCTGTGTGGTTATATTTTTGAACAATTAAAAAAGAAAGTATGGAAACGAATCTTATTTGTTCCAACAGGAGCTCTATTGTCCACGGTTAGTTTTAACGAAGGACAAAATATTCCTTCCATTGCTCATGGTATTATGTTTGAAAGGGTGTAAACAATATGGACTATATAAATGCTTTTATTTCCGGCGGAATTATATGTATACTGACACAAATCTTAATTGAAAAAACAAAGCTGATGCCAGGACGTGTCATGGTAATCCTAGTAATCATCGGAGCTGTTCTTGGTGCATTAGGGATTTATGAACCCTTCTCCAAATGGGCAGGATGTGGCGCTACAGTCCCTTTAACCGGTTTTGGATTTAATCTTTGGAAAGGAATCAAAGAAGCCATAGATACAGATGGTTTTTTAGGATTGTTTCGGGGTGGTTTTCAAGCTGCTGCAGCCGGTACCAGTGCTGCCCTTATCTTTTCCTATTTAGCAGCTCTTGTTTTTTCTCCAAAAATGAAACAATAATCCAGCCCTTAAATGTCTTTTTTCAGACATTTAATTCATATAGATAAAAAAGAACAAAGTGTGCAGGGGCACACTTTGTTCAAATATTCTTATTCTGTTGAAGTTACTTCACTTGAAACAGATTCTGTCGTTGGCTCTTGTGTACTTATAGAAGGCTCTTCTGTAGTCGGTTCCTGCTTAGGTACAAAAGAAATTGTAATCTGAAGATTCTGGCGAACCTGTCCCACAACATACGAATTAGAGTCATGATATGCTTTTGGTTCTTTTCCGTTTACCAAAATTTTATCTACCTGATAACCATCCTTTGGTATAACAATAAACTGTAAAGAACCTCCTCTTGGAACAGATGAAGACCCTATGCTGACAGTTCCACCCTCTCCAATAGAGGTAACAACCGTAAACGGTCCTTCGCCTCCATCTCCTTCTAACACGAAATCAGTTTCCACATTCAAAGATTCCGGAGTCAAATGAATATCACAAGTTGTATCTTTAAATTTCTTCGGTAACTGATACGGAGTATCTGCAGTAGCTTTATCCTCATTTCCTTCTTCCCGGACAATATAAATCCTTGCCGAAACATCAGGACAAAATTCTGTAGCCGGAAGTCCTGTATCATTACATATCTTTACTTTAACATGATGATTACAGGTTTCTGTAGGAACTGTTCCTTTTGCAAAATACTCAACTCTTACCTGACTTCCTCTTGGATCACTATCACAAATTCCATCAATGGCTAAAAGTCCGGACTTTTGACAAATCGCGGCAGAAGTAATATCAGAACAACTTGGGAAATTTATCACTTCCTGTTGTTTCAGTTCGATTACCTGATCCATAATCGTTTTCCACATAAGTAAATGACCGGAAACCGTATTTAATTCTGTATTTATATCATATCCCATCCAAACAGAAGCTGTATAATATGGGGTATATCCACAGAACCACAAATCATATTCATTTGAAGTAGTACCTGTTTTACCTGCTACCGGCATTCCGCTGCTAAGACGGGCTCTTCCTCCTGTACCTCTAGAACCGGTCACAACATCCTTCATGGCACTGGTAATTAACCACGCTGTAGACTCTTTCATGACTCTTGTAGAAGTAGGAGTATTCTCTAAAATTACATTTCCGTCATGATCCAATACTTTGGTATATAGAATTGGCTTATTATATACACCTTGATTTGCAATGGATGCATAAGCAGCCGTAATATCAATATTCAATACACCATCTGTAATACCACCCAACGCAGTTGCCAGCTGCCGGTCAGAATACACTCTTCCATCACTTCCGGTTCTGCTGTCTACCAAGGTGGTAATTCCCATATTTTTCATATAGTCAAAACCTACGTCTGGTGTTACATCTGCAAGACATTTTACCGCAACAATATTCATAGAATATTCAATGGCCTGTCTTATAGTAGAGTAACCAAGATAAGACGAACCATACCAGTTCCGTACCATCTTACCTGAGGTATTATTACCATAGTAGTATTCACAGTCATCATAAACTGTAGCTAACGTCTTTCCTGCTGTATCAATTGCAGGAAGGAAGGCTGCTAATACTTTAAAAGTTGAGCCCGGTTGTCTCTTTGCCTGAGTTGCTCGGTTTAAAGAACGGTTCGTGGTCTTTTCGCCACGTCCACCTGTTAAAGCCAGAACCTTTCCTGTACTTTGTTCCATTAAAACAAAGGACGATTGTGGCTGAATGGTGGTCTTCATACTTTCTCCAAGTGAAACATCCCCCTCCTGGGCGATAATTCCCTTATATTCCTCTACAATGGCCTTTGCCTTATCCTCATTGCCAAAAATCAATGAAAAATTAGGATCTATTTTGGAATAATAGTTTAAAATATTAGTATGGGAATAATTCTCTACTGTTCCATCTGCCCTTTCTACTGAATACAACCATTCCAAAGAAACTTCTGTACTTCCGGAATAATATTCCGGATTATTTACAACCGAATCACAGATTGCCTGAATTTCAGGATCCTGGGTAATATAAATACTAAGCCCTCCTGTATAAATGGCATTTGAAGCCTGGGTTTCTGTATATCCGATTGCAATCAGATCATCAATTACCTGTTCAATTACGGCATCCACAAAATAACTGTTGATATCACTTTCCTGTGACTGCTGTTCATCATAAAACTGGATTCTTTCATAAACATTATCCGCCACAGCCTCATCATATTCTTCCTGGGTAATATAACCTTGTTCAAGCATATAATCTAGTACAATCTGTCTACGGACTGCATTGTCCTCCGGATGTGCGATGGGATCATATTTCGTAGGACTCTTAGGAATTCCTGCCAAAACAGCACATTCCGAAATGGTCAGATTTGAAATACTCTTTCCAAAATAAGTATTTGCTGCCGCTTCCACACCATGAGCACCATGTCCCAAATTTATGGTATTTAAGTAATACTCAATGGTATCTTCTTTACTCATTTTCTTTGTAAGTTCAATTGCCAGGTATTGTTCCTGAATCTTACGTTCCAGTTTCTGGATACCACTCTCGTTCAAACCAACATTAAATACATTATTCTTAATTAACTGTTGTGTAATGGTACTTGCACCCTGATCAAATTTAAATCCGTTTTTTACACC
>JAFPAZ010000220.1 GCA_017390645.1 Lachnospiraceae bacterium | reverse complement strand
GTGCCTATACTTATCATATTATTAACTGAGGGTAAAAAGGATTTTTCTTTCTTAATATCCTCAAATTACTTTTCGTTTCAGGGAAGTAAGGAATTTTACTTCTTTAATACCCCGGAATTGCTTTGCGTTTCAGGGAGAGAAGGGAAGTTTTCCTCCCATTCTTTCCTGAAGTAATATCATACTATTTTGTTTTGGATGGGATATAATATCCGTTTTTATCTACATACCTCCATCTTTTAATAGATGATTGTGAAACTATCATATTTTATGTGAAAGTGATTCAAAAGTAACAAAACAATGCAGACACGCTCTCGCTGCGTTCGGCTCATGGCGGTACTAAATTTCGCTATAAAATAATTTTTTTTGTTTCCATTGACATATTGTGGCGTGAACCGTATAATAATATTACAGATGAGCAATCATCGTCAGGTGAGTTCCTACCATACAAGTGGAAGCCTTTAAAATCAGGAGAGTTCCTGCCAGATAGTGGAAAACTTTAAAATCAGGAGATTCCCTGCCAGACAGTGGGAAACTTTAAAATCAAAGGGTGGTCACTACGACTGCCCTTTTTTCTAAATTAAGGAGATTTACTATGGATAACTTGAAATTATATGAAATTTCAGAAGAATACATTTCTTACCTTCGTTCCTTTGACAGTTTTGTTTTTTCTGCCAAAGAAGATGATCGAAACCATACTCGCAAATACTTGGGTATTGTTTACACAATCAATAATTACAACTACTATATTCCTTTATCATCGCCTAAAAACACAGACTACCAAATGATTAACGGCAAACGGAAAATACGAAAAAGCATTGTTCCCATCATTAGAATAACTGCTCCTTCAGACTCCGGCGAATTGGAATTAAAGGGTACTCTAAAACTTAGCAATATGATACCTGTTCCATCTTCTGAATTAACCTTATATGACCTTGAAAATGAAACTGACCAATTCTATAAGGCTCTTATACATAAAGAACTGCTTTTTATCCGTAAAAACAGAGATAAAATCATTCAGTATGCAAAAGTTCTTTACAAACAAAAGAAAGAGGAAAATCCTTCTGTGGGTTATTTAGTCAGTACCGTTAATTTTTCCCTTTTAGAACAAAAACATGATGATTTCATAGCAAAAAAAAGAGGATAGCCAGTGCTCATAACGAGCATTGGTTACCCTCTTTTTTACTCTTACTCTGCTGCTTCCAATACAACCTCTGCAAATTCTTCATCTGTCATGTTCTAAAGCTTTGTTAATGTCCCCAAATCTGCAATCTACCGGAAACAATATCTATTGTTGTGTCCTGGTAACTTTCTGTCCCCTCTGTAATCGGGTTGATATCCACCTTAACACCGCCAACCGTAAGACCATCTTCATTAAAAGCATTAAACAGTGTATCTTCATGCTCACTTCCTTTATATTCCACCACAATATCAATGTCAGAATTTTTACTTTCAAGACCTCTGCATCGGCTGCCTGATATAATCACATTGCAATTCCCCATAATTTTTCGTACATTTTTTTATTTACTACTTGCTTTTCCTTTTCCCCGTATAAAATCTGCGGCGATATTTCATTTCCGCATACTTTACTACCTGTTTCATATAAATGGCATCATAAGCTCCACCCGCTGCTCCTACAATAGGAATTCCCTGCAAAAACTTCATATATAACAGTTCCTTTGACAAACAACCTGCGGTGGCATCAATACTTTCCTTAATATTTATTTTCTTACCATAATCTCCATTTTCTATAAAAGAATTTAATTCTTCGTTTATTTCCTGTAATTCTTTTCCATAAGACAAGGCTCCTCGAATTAAATAAAGAATAAATTCTTTCTCTTCTTCCGATTGATAATCAAATCCATAGTTTAAAGCTATTTCATAAATACTTCTTAACATCAGACCGGTAAATAACACAATATCCGGTATTCCAACCCCAAGAATACCAAGTCCCACACCTGAAACTCCGGATAATAAAAGATTTCTGTTTCCGGAACCTGCTGCCCTTTTTGAAAATGCCTGCAAAGATTTTCTATTTTTCCTGACATCAGCAGCATATTCATTGATTTGATATGTCTTTTGCAATTCTTCCTTTTTATAAGTCTTTTCTATTACCCCGGTCCCTTTTTCAAACACAACGAAAAATGCTTTTGAAAAAGCCGCATCCAAAGTTCCCTGTAATTTTTCCGGCACCTTTTTTTCTAAAAGCTGGTTTAATTTGGAGTCTTTCTTATCCATTCGCTTTTTTAAATAGGCCCTTTCTTCTTTTACTAATTTTAACCATTCTTTTTTTATCAGAGACTGTTTTTCCTTCATGTTCTATTTCTCCCTTTAAATAAATCACCTCCAGCCCTGCCGGCCGGAGGTGGATCTTACACATCTACTCTGTTTCGTCTATAACTACCTTCTTTAAATCCTGTAATTGTCCAAAAGTTCCTTCAATCATTTCCAAAAATCCTTTTAAACTACCATATACATTATCCATTGTATCTTTACTACTCTGAGTTTCCATAGATACT
>JAFPAZ010000219.1 GCA_017390645.1 Lachnospiraceae bacterium | reverse complement strand
GGAATATAACGTTCCTCCTGCTCCCTTCGCAAGGTTCCGTATTCATCCATTTCATATTCTACTCCACAATTCTGGCAGAATAGCTTGTTGTCCTTGGAATTCATTTGAAATTCCACTTTACAACATCTGCACTGATATAAAGGAAGATGTAATCCTTCTGCCCGTTTTTTATATGTAATGGCCATTTTTTGCTCCCGTTGCCATGCATACTCATCATAGGAAAGTAATTCCCTTAGCTTTTCATAAATCTCCGAAACAGACAATTCACTAACTTCCTGTTTTGTCAATGCATAGGTCATTTCCGTATGCAGACGTGCCTCTTTTCGTTTCGTCAGATTCCAGATAGGGGATTGTAAGTAATTTCCTTTCATATTTAATGTGACCACCGGAACCTTTAACATCTTCACCAATTTCGCCACAGAAACAGGTAGTTTCGAACTAGTTCCAACATTGGCATATCTTGCTTCCGGATAAAATACCAGAATTCCCTTTCGTTCCATCACATTTTTTATATTTTTGACCAAAGATAAATCATCTACAAATTTTCTCGTTCCCAAACACCCTATCTGGCGATATAACCATTCACCATAGTATTCAAAACCTTCTAATTCTGAGACATAATTTGCCCGGTGGGGAAATAAAGCCAATGGAGAAACATAAAAATCCGTAAAAGAATGATGGGTTCCTAAAACCAGAAATGGTGGTTTTATTCCTCTTTTTCCTGATTTTACAATTTTTAATCCTGCCTTCCATGTAACCAAATAACATAAAAGCCATATAAAAGGCATAGCAAACAAATTCTGTCTAGGGGGTATTTTTACTCTGTCAAAGGGTTTTATTACCGGGTTTAAATCGGTATCTTTCCTAACATAACGGCGAACCCATGGCAACTGGCATACCAGATAATATAAGATTCCGGTTCCAAGGAAAGAACACCCGGTAGGCGTTAAAGTAAACAAGAATGTATTATGTATTTCACCCGTTACCGGATTATAAATCGCAAGGGAAATAAAACATCCTATCACCAGGCACAAAAGACCAACAATGTTAAACCCTTTCGTATATTGATACGCATTATGCCCCTCTATTTCATAGGCACTTTTTAAATCGATTCTCTGCTTTCTTATGAAGAAAAAGTCTGTAAATAGTAAAGCCGCCAAAGGTGCATACACACAGGCACTAATGGTTAAAAAGGAACCAAAATATTCTACAATCTTTCCCCAAACACAAAGCCCTCCTACATATATTCCAAGGATAATGACCAAGAGACGATAATCCGCTTTACGAAAACTGGATTTTAACATAACTCCATACAGATACGAACCTACCGCCTGGGTTCCGATATTAGCAAACGCCACCAATAACAAAGAGGTTAATCCAAGAGCCGGCACAGACAATGTGGCCATCATCAAAGTAGGATCATCCACCATTTCCCCGGTCACATATTGCATGGCAATAGCCATAACTGCACCAACAACCACAAAGAAAGATCCAGCCAGTCCCTGTCCTAACACTCCAGCATAGTAACCTGACTTTTCACTTTTACAAAGTCGTGGAATCTCTGCCATGCCTCCCACCAAGGTAATAACAAAAGCAAAATTCGCCTCAATAGACAGAATATATGGTGTAATATTATGATCAAAGTCAGTGTTTTGTGGTTTATAGTTCCATATTACCTCTGCCGGTACAGCAGAAAACCCTACAATCACCACAACTATCCCCACCAGTAACAACAATGGAACCAAAATTCTGGTAGTCCATGTAATAGTGGAAACACCACGATATGCAATAAAAGTACCAACCATAACACAAAGAAGTCCTAACATAAGATGACTTCCCTCAGGCAGGGTAATTCCAAACAATCCAAACAAATTCTCCATGGATGAGGCAAATAAGTCACAGCACACTGCATACCAGGGATAATTAATAAGGATAATTACTACCGTCATTACCTTAACACCTTTTTTTCCGAATACACTTCGCAGCCATACCCAGATATCAATTCCATATCTTGTAGACAAAATGACAGGCAGCTGATAAATCATTAACATCAGAATTGCTCCTAAAAAAGCTCCGATTAACAATTGCTTAAATCCAACCAGACTTGCCAGATAAGACCCCTGGGTATAACTCCAGGTTGCAATGCAATAGCCGGATAATACCAATAAAGCATCCAAAAAACCATAAGTACGTTCTTTTCCAAGAACGGGCCAGATTCCGCAATAGACTTCATTTTTTATTTTTTCATTCGTATCTTTCATTTTTAATCTTATCCCTCTTATAAAAAAGTTCCTGCGATGATTCCAATCAGGCAGCCAAGAACTATAACTCCCACTCCAATATAATCTTTCCTTCCCATTCGCTTTATCTCTGGTATTCCATTTTCCACCTGAGCTATGCGAAGTTCAATTTCTTTTTCAAATTCCTTTTCTGTCATACTTTTCCCCTTCTCCCTCATTTATACCGCTGATTTCCATTTCAAATACAGATATAATTTTACAAATTATGATTATTGTAGTAACGCAAGTGTCAAAAGTGAATTTTTCGTTATCGTTCATGGAAACCGCATCAATTTTACCTCTCATTGTTATCATGAATTGCTACGATGTCTGAACCAAATCCAGTATTTCCTGTTTCGAAACTGCTCCTACGGATCGATTCACTTCTACTCCATCTTTCATTACGATTAAAGTAGGAATATTAGCTACATGAAATTCCTGAGCAAGTCCTCGTTCCTCATCTACATTTATTTTCCCTACCACAAATTCTTCTTGTTCCTGTCCGATGTTTTCAAGCACCGGTGCTATCATACGGCATGGTGGACACCACTCAGCCCAAAAGTCCAGTAAAACCGGTTTTGAATTTTCAATTACCTCTGTTTCAAAATTTTCCTTTGTTATTTTTAAAACTGACATTTTTTTCTCCTTCTTTCCACTTTTATTAATTAGGTGACTGCGAAACTATAATATTTTTTGTGAAAGTGATTCAAAAGTAACAAAACAATGCAGGCACGCTTTCGCTGCGTCTTCTATTTGACTTCAAAATCCAGACAAGAGCGGGATTTTGTATACGGTCTTACCTTGGTATCTGCGACTTCCACATGAGCCGGATGAACCGCATATCCTTTCAATGCTTCTTCATTTTCAAAAGTAGAATCCAGCATCAAATCTGCATTAGAAGACGCCAAAGAATCTGTTTGAACATAAATTTCCACTAAGCCGGGAATTTTTCCTTGTAATCCTTCCAATCCTTCTTTGATACCACATTTTATCTTTTCTTTTTCCTCATTTGAAAATTCATCCTTTAACTGCCACAAAATAACATGCTTAACCATTATCATTTCTCCTTTTCTATCATTTTAAACCTTAACAACTTAAATTTTACCCTCACTATTATACCAAAAAAACATTTAAAATACCACTTTTCTTTTCTCTTTAAAAAAACATTTAAAATAACACTTTTCTTTCCTCTAAAAAAAAATTTAAAATACCACTTTTCTTTTTAAAAAAACAAAAAAACGAATGACAACTATCTGTTACTATTCACCAGAATGGTAACAACTAGTTCATGTCATTCGTTTTCCAAACTAATATTCTTTTTTACATTCTTCGCAAATTCTATAAATCTATAAAATAACACTAGAAATTTCTGACACGGTATTTACAATATGGGTTGCACCTGCCTTTTTTAATTCTTCATAATTTCCATAGCCAAACAGTACTCCAATGGAATCAATTCCCACTTCTTTTGCTCCCAAAATATCATGTTCCCGGTCACCAACCATCACGGTTTTAGACAAATCCTCAATGCCTGCTTTTTCCAAGGCATAAGAAATCACATCTGCTTTTTTACTTCTTACTCCATCCATACTGGCACCACCGATGAAGTCGAAATACTGTTTCAACTGAAAATGCTCCAAAATCCGGATTGCAAATTCTTCCGGTTTTGAAGTTGCTAAAATCAGCTTACAACCGGAAGTTTTCAGAGTTTCTAATAACTCTTTGATTCCTTCATATACTTCATTTTCAAATAAACCTTTTTCCCGGAAATATTCCCTGTAATATTCCACAGACTGCTTTGCCTTTTCTTGTGAAAATCCAAAAAAACGTTCAAAGGATTCCTGAAGGGGTGGTCCGATAAATCGATATAATTCACTTCGGTCTCCCACTTCAATCTCCCATTTTTTCAAAGCATACATCACAGAATTCGTAATTCCCAGTCCCGGATCCGTCAAGGTACCATCTAAATCGAAAAGTACTACCTGATACATTTTTTCCTCCTTCGTTTTAGAGCCGTTATCGTTACTTTTCCCACATTAATAACCCGGTACAGCTACCCCACCTGCTCTGAAGTTACAGTTTCATTTATGTTAAAATCCTGAATTTCCAATTCTAACATCTTTGCGGTTTCTCTTAAATTTCCTGCCGCTTCCTCTACACCGCCAAAACGATTTGCCATCTCCGTAATCAAAGAATTGGTTTCCTGAGTACCGGCAACATTATCCCCAGCAATATCAGATAAGGAATGAATCACTGTTTCAATGCTAATTCTTAATTCCTCTAATTCTCTTGCATTTCTTTCAATTCCCTTAATTCCGGTAATGGAAGACTGGATTTCTGTCATCACCTGATTTACAATTTCTTCTGTATGAAGAATGTAATGATTTTGAGAACAAATTACCTCTTCCATGTTCGTCATGGTATTTACTGCCAGTTCTGAATTATAAATCAAAGCATTTACAATATCATCAATCTTCTTACTTGCGCTATCTGATTGCTCCGCAAGTTTTTGTATCTGGGTTGCCACAACAGCAAATCCTTTTCCTGCCTCTCCGGCTCTGGCAGCTTCAATGCTTGCATTTAAAGACAACAATGCAGTTTCTGAAGCAATTTCTGAAATAAAGTCAGATGCCTGCTTAATTTTTTGTGCAGATTCATTGGTTTCCACAGTTTGTCTGGCAATGGTTTTTACTGCATTTTGGACTTCCTTGCTAATGGATTTTAATTCCATAATAGATTTAAATGCATTATCTCCGGATTCTTTCATAACGTCCGCACTTCCATTTAATTCCTTTGTATCTTTTCCTGTGGCAATGATTAAAGCACCCATACGATTCATGTTATCAAAAGCCTCTCCGGTATCCTCTGCCTGTTTCAAAGCCCCATTGGTGATTACCTCTACTGCATCCCTGGCATGATTCATATTTATCAAAGTATCACGAGACAGGCTTTCCATTTCATCGGAAGCTTTTAATAACTGATTCGTACTACTGCTGATTCCTCCAATGATTTTTCTAAGTTCTTCCTGAAGTACTTTTATTGCCCGTGTCAAATCTCCCACTTCGTCTTTTCTTTTTAAATCTTTCTTATCAAAAACCACATTCAATTCACCGGAAGATACTGACTGTACCCCGGATATGCTTCTCTTTAAAGATTTTGTTATGGATTTTGCCATAAACCCTACACCAAAAACACAGATCAAAGAAGTTATAATTACAACTCCTATGATAAGGAAAAGTACATTCTTTACACTACGATATGCTTCCTCTTTGTTAATTCCTGCAAAAACCATACCAATTGGCTTATCACTTCCTCCTGTCTGATAAACCGGAACATAATAACCACAAAATGTAGTTCCATCTATGGAAACATTTTCACTAAAATACTCCTTGCCACCTTCTAATACAATTTCAACAATTTTATCCCCTGCAGGACTTCCTAAAATTCTTTGTCCATTAACATCTAACGCAGAGGTCATAACTCTCCTTGAACCATAAAAAAAGGTAACTTCCACTCCGGATTCTTCTTTTATAGTATCAACCAGTTTCTCCGATTGTGATATATTATATGCACCTTTCCAGATATCTCCGTTACTTGTTTCCATGTACTCTCCGGTATTCTGATCATAAGCCGCAAGAGTGGCCACAGCGGATCCCTTCAAAGACTGTTCCACCTGGCTGACAATAGAATTTTTTATGTAAGTCTCTGCCAATATCATGATGATTACGCTTAATGTAAGCATAGGAACTAAGGATGCCATCAAAATCTTCTTCATAAAATTCATATTCATATGCCGCCCTCCTAATCTAGTACCACGACATTTTTATAGTACCAGTTTATATTCCCGGTAATTGTCGCATCATCCAAAGTCTTTCCAGCCTCACCTATGATGTCACCTGTATTTGTTTCCAATTCTCCATCAAACACATTAAAGGTTCCGGATAGAATCCTAGATACTTCTTCATTATATTTTTCCTGGGTTCCTTCTTTACAAAAACTTGCAAGATTCGTTACCTGCACAAGACTCTCTGTCATACCACCAAAATAATTCTCTCCGGTCCAGCTTCCATCTATGACACTTTTCACCGCTGAAGTATAATATGCACTCCAATTCCAGATTACACTACACAAACAGGAATCCGGTGTTTCTTTGCTCATGTCCGAATTATATCCTATTCCATAAACTCCATATTCCTGGGCTAAAGTTTGTGGAAATGCGGTATCACAGTGTTGCGTAATGACATCACAATCCATATCTAATAATTCTCTGGCCGCATTTTCTTCTCCTGCCGGGTCATACCAGCTGTTTGTTATCTTTACATAAACCGTAGCATCCGGATTTACCGTAGCCACCCCGATTGCGAAGGCATCAATTCCACCTGTCACCTCAGAGTTGGTATGATCCATGGCAGCAACATAACCTAATTTATTGGTTGTCGTATTTAATCCTGCCACAATTCCACTTAAATAACGTGCCTGATAGATTCTTCCGAAATAGTTATTAAAATTTTTACCATTAGACATATAACCTGTTCCATGTGAAAAATAGATATCCGGATATTCTTCTGCCATTTCACTAGTAGTTTCCATGTAACCCCAGCTGGTAGTAAAAATAACATTACAATCCGCGTCAATACACTCCTGAATTGCTTTTCTCGTACCTACCTGATCCGTGTCATCTACTATTTTTTTCACAATCTGCTCCTCAGAAAGCATCAAATTTTCCCGCATTCCTTCAATTCCCAAATCATGGGTATAGGAATATCCACTTCCTTCTGCCGGATCCGTAATATAGATTACTCCCACTTTTATGTCTTCTTTTGAAATTCCATTCTTCCGGCTATCGCTTTGCTCCACGGTCTCATTCAAACTTTCATATCCATCGTTGACAGCAATATCATCCGGCTCTGAACTTTTTCCACATCCCGAAACCAATGTGGAAAGAAGTAGTGCCCCTGTCATTATTTTTGCAAATATACTTTTCTTTCTCACTCTTTCTCCTCCACTTCATCCTTTGTTTTTCGTTTTCCTCATTAACTATTACATTATACCACGACATCATGATGATTGGTAGAAAAAAATTATTTTAAAACCTCCAACAGAAATTCCCATACACGTCTGGTAGAAGAAATCGATAATTTTTCCTGTGTTGTATGAATAGAAAAAATATCCGGTCCGATAGATACGCAGTCTAGTCCCTCTATTTTTCCTGCCAGAATGCCACATTCCAACCCTGCATGAATAGCCTGGATTTTTGGAGCTTTTCCGTACATTTTTTCATAAATCATCACCATATTTTCCCTAAGTCTGGAATCTTTCTTATATTCCCATGCAGGATAATCACCATGAAAATGAACTGTACCTCCAAATTGTCTTAAAATAAATTCCAGTTTCTGAAGCAGAAATTTTTTCGCAGTCCCTACCGAACTCCGGACGGAAAATCGCAAAGATAGCCGGTCTTTTTCTAATCTCAATACTCCCAGATTCAATGAAGTTTCTACTAATCCCGAAATATTGGCACTCATGGTCTGAATTCCATTTGGCAATGTATTTAGTAAAGTAATTACCTTCCGGTTTATCTCCTCGTCTAAAACCTTTGTTGCTTTTTCTTTTACCGGCTTTAGGGTAACTTTAATATCCGGATCTGTAATGGCATACTCCTCTTTAATTGCTCTTTCCGAACACTTTACCGCTTTTTCAAAAGTGTCCATGTCTTTTACTACCACCTTTGCTGTGGTTTCCCTCGGAATGGCATTGTCCTTATTTCCACCTTCCAATTCTGCAATAAAAAACGGTGTTTTAGAAAAAACTTCCATCAAGACTCTTCCCATTAAAATATTAGAATTTCCTCTTCCCTTATCAATCTCGGCACCGGAATGCCCTCCGGTTAATCCTTCCACTACTAGTTCCACAGTTTCCCCATCCGGCTTTTTCCAAGTTAAAGGCAAAATACATTCCGCACTACAACCTCCGGCACACCCCACCAGGAAAATACCTTCTTCTTCCGAATCCAGATTAATGAGTCTTTTTCCTTTCAACATAGAAAGATCAATACCGGTAGCTCCTTCCATTCCAACTTCTTCTGAAACGGTACAGACAAATTCAATTCTTGGATGCGAAATGGAATCAGAATCAAGAATCGCCAAAGCATATGCCAAAGCAATTCCATCATCCCCACCCAATGTGGTTCCCTTTGCACGAACATAATCTCCTTCCACTACTAAGGAAAGTCCATCTTTTTCAAAATCAATGCGATAGTCTGGTTCTTTTTCACAAACCATATCCATATGACCCTGAAGAATTACAGGTTCTACTTTTTCATATCCATTCGTTGCTTCTTTTATGATAATTACATTTTTTAGTTCATCCTGATAATATTCCAAACCTCTTTCCTTGGCAAAATCCACCAGATAATTACTTATCTTTTCTTCCTTATAAGAAGGGTGAGGAATACTACAAATTTCCTCAAAATAACGAAATACTTCCTTTGGCTCTAAATTTGATAAAATACCCATAAAAACAACTCCTATCACATTTTTTAATATCAGACAATTGCGAAACTACTACCACATTTTATAATATCAGGTAATTACGGAACTACTATCTTTAATTTGAAAATGATTCAAAAGAATCGTATTTGTTTCTTTTGAATCACTTAAGCTAAGTTTTTGATATTTTCGTAATTACACATTGAATATTAGCATTGTTGCATTTCACAAAACTTTCTAGTTCTTAATCTTATTTACATACACAACAAAATGATTCTTGTGAAGAATTTTTATAAACAGAGATAATCTTTCATACAAAGGCTCCACTTTCGCTTCAAACTGCTCTTTTACTTTTTCACCAATTTCATAAATTGTTCGTTTTCCGTCTATCTGTTCAAAGACAAAGGTTCCAAATTCATCCAGTTCGATAAAGCTGTATTTTGGCTTCTTAAAAAAAATCTGTGCAATTTTATGAAAGAATCCTTTATTATAAACTTTTATCTCTATCTTTCCTTCTTCATTCTTCTCCCACTCAAATAATACATTCACTCTAGGAATAAAATCAAGATAATTTTCCTGTTTCTTCACTTTTTCCTCCATCCTGAACTGTTTACATATGATCTGTAGCGTTTTTTTGTGACAGCCTTGCGTTCCTTCTTTTTATTTATTCAGATTCTACTTTTTTACCTTTTTTCTTCTTGTTTATGAATAGCATTAAGGAGCCACACAATAAGGCAAAAAATACCAATCCTCCAATATTACCAAAGTTAATACCAAATCGATCTTTTAAATTCATGGCATCTCCCAAATTACCTTCTTTCCATGGAATAATTGCAAAGACCGCCAGTAAAATACCAATCAACCCCTCTCCTGCAATCAAACCGGATGAATATAAGACACCATTTTCCACCTTTTCTTTTCTTTCTTCTTCGGAATTCGCTTTCTTTTTTTCAAAGAAATACCGAATCAGTCCTCCTATCATCATAGGTGTACTTAAATGAATTGGAAGATAAAGTCCCACTGCAAAAGGAAGTACGGGAATTTTCAGGATTTCTACTACAATGGCAATACCAACACCGGCAAATACCAAAGTCCATGGTAAATCGCCACCCATAACACCTTCCACCACCATTTTCATCAATGTGGCCTGCGGAGCCGGAAGTTCTACAGAACCATATCCCCATGCCGCATTTAATAAATAAAGCACTCCACCAATAGCAATAGCAGAAGAAATAACGCCAATCAGCTCGCCAATCTGTTGTTTATATGGTGTGGAACCCAAAATATACCCTGTCTTTAAATCCTGGGAGGTATCCCCTGCAAGAGCCGCAATAATACAGATGACGGAACCCACTGCAATAGAGGCTACCATACCTTCCATACCAATATTTCCGGATGCCTTCAGTAAAATGGTAGCAATCAGTAAAGTGGCAATTGCCATGCCGGACACCGGATTATTCGAACTCCCTACTAAACCTACCATACGGGAAGATACCGTGGCAAAGAAGAATCCAAATACAATAATAATGATTGCTCCAATTAAGTTTACGGGAATGGCAGGAATCAGCCACATGGCAATGGCCATAATGCCAATGCCCAGTATCACCAAATTCATGGGAATATCTCTTGCCAGACGGTCATCTGAATCCTTCTTTTTTCCGTACCCTTTTAAAGCCTGACCAAAAGTTCTTACAATTAATGGTAAGGATTTAATCAAACTAATAATACCGCCTGCAGCTACTGCACCTGCACCGATGTACCGGACGTAATTTCTCCAGATTCCCCACGCCCCCAATGCTGAAACCGGTTCTGTAGCCGGATAAAGAATGGCATCTCCACCAAAAAGGGCAATCAATGGCATAATCACAAACCATGCAATCGTACCACCTGCCAGTAAGTAAGAAGAAACCTTTGCTCCACAGATATATCCTACACCTAATAAAGCCGGAAGTACATCGATTCCCACCCCGGATCCTTTATAACTTTTAATTTCAAAATCTACCTCACTTGGAAATACTTTTAATCCATCTGCAATAAACTTATACACTGCTGCAATTCCAAGTCCGGCAAATACGGTTCCGGCCTTAGAACCACCTTCTTCTCCTGCCACTAAAACTTCAGCACAGGCCTGTCCTTCCGGATAGGGAAGTTTTCCATGTTCCTGAACGATTAAGGCGCTACGAAGGGGAATCATGAATAATATCCCCATCACTCCACCAATCAAAGCAATCAATGCAATTTCTATCAAAGAAGGACTTAAGCCTCCTTCTTCGTTTGCCCACATAAAAAGAGCCGGCAAAGTAAAAATAGCACCTGCTGCAACAGATTCTCCAGCAGAACCAATGGTTTGCACAATATTATTTTCTAAAATGGAATCTCTTCGTAAAATAACGCGAATGATACCCATGGAAATAACTGCAGCCGGTATGGATGCCGAAACGGTCATTCCGACTCGTAAGCCTAAATAAGCATTGGCTCCACCAAATATTACAGCTAAAATGATTCCAAGAATAATGGAAACTGGAGTAAGTTCCGGTAACACTTTATCGGCCGGAATATATGGCTTAAACTCTTGTTCCTTGTTCATTGTTTCATCCTCCTGATTATTATTATTAGTCTTGCTCAATCGGCTGTAATTATACTAAAAAGACCAAGTTTATGTCAAATAACATAAATCTTGGTCTTTTTACACTGAAACACTAGTATTTTACAGTTTTTCCTCTAATTCATTTCACTTTCTGGTATCAAATTGGTAAAAGTTACATCTTAATTTTTGCTTCCAATTTTTTCTTTTTCATCACCGGACATATGTTTTTGATGCTTTCGCAATTACTTATTCAAACAGTACCTGTTCCAAAATAGTAGCTGCATCTTTAATGCAATCCGGACAGGCCCGAAGCATCTTTCCTGTTTCCACTCCCTTTAGGGTTTTACAAACTACAGACTGATTCTGTTCTTTAAAACGTCTTACAATTTCTCGCGAAAGTTTATAAGAATCAGCCTTACTGTCAGGATGTTCCAAATTTCCACTGCTTTGTTTCATCCCTGCAATTACACAAGCCCCTGTTATGGCACCGCAGGTTCCTTCCATGCCTCCCATACCGAGCCCTAATGCTTCTGTGAGCTTAAACATCGTCTCCTCGTCTACACCTACTAAATCGCAATAGGTACAGGCTATCGCCTGGGCACAATTATATCCTTTTTTATGTTTTAAAATAGTTTCTTCTACTCTCGTTTCCAATTTCCTACCTCCATTTTTTCCACATCCTGTAACGTGTCACTACTTTACGAACCAATTTGATTCTAACAAAGCCACATAACAGTGTCAAGTTTTCAAAAAATTCTAACATTTTTCTTTCAATTCATAAAATTAACCACATTATTCCTTGATTTGTTTTATTTTTTTACGTATTGTTCTTTTATTTTCTTTATTTTATCTCATTCTTTTTTCATTTTAGAAATTTTTAAATTCTCATTATTTTTATGATTTTCTCTTTCCATTTTTTCTTTTTTCCTATATAATAGTTCAAGAGTACTTTTCAAGTATATATATTTAGGAGGATAGACAAATGCCAAAGCGTACAG
>JAFPAZ010000218.1 GCA_017390645.1 Lachnospiraceae bacterium | reverse complement strand
GCTGGCTCCATTCCCTACAATCCCCATAATATCGTATAAATTAGTAATGTTTTGAATGTTTTCGGGGCTTTTATCTATGATAGTGATATCATGTCCTTCTTTTGATAATTGGTCAATAAGAGTCGTTCCAACCTTTCCGCAACCTACAATTATAATATTCAAACCACTTTTTTTCGTATCGTGGGATGTTTTCATTTAAATCCTCCATTCTGGCTGATTATGATTCCGCCGTAAGTCATTGAGTATATTTTTTCGTATCTTATTATTATACCACCGGAAAAATAAAAAAGCACTATATAGTTATATATTTTTTTATGGTTATGGACAAACATAAGGAAATCAGATATGATGATATTAGTACAAAGTATGTAGTAGTCCGAATAGGGCGGATTTCGAATATTTTAGAATTGCGGGAGAATAAAGTGCGAAGCGATTCGTAGGTATCATGGGGTCAAAATACCTTTTGAGCCAACATCATAATATAAAAGGATAGAGTGTGGGATGGAGAAAATAAAGCGAAGAATTTTTGATATTATACAGATTGGAAATAAACAGGATTTACCAAGTGCAGCTTTTGACTTGTTTATTGTGTTTGTGATATTTTTAAATCTGTTTGTAACCTTATTTGATACCTTTGATGAGGCAATACCATATAGAGGTTTACTAAAAATCGTTGAACTGGTTACGACTCTTATTTTTGCGATTGAATATTGCTTAAGGCTGTGGACTGCTGAGTATGCTTTTCCGGAAGAAAAGAAATGGAAGGCAAGATTTCGTTTCATGATTTCATTTTACGGAATCATTGATTTAGTTACATTTTTACCCTATTTTTTACCGTTGTTTTTCCCAAAAGGGGCGGTTGCCTTCCGAATCTTCCGTGTGATGAGAATTTTTCGTTTGTTTAAGATTAATTCCAGGTATGATGCCTTTAATGTTATTGTGAATGTCTTAAATGAAAAGAAGAATCAGATATTTTCATCCATATGTATGATTTTAATCTTAATGGTGGCTTCTTCCTTATGTATGTATAGTCTGGAACATGAGGCACAACCGGATAAGTTTAAGAATGCATTTTCCGGTATCTGGTGGTCGGTATCTACCTTGTTGACGGTAGGGTATGGCGATATTTATCCAATCACTACAGCGGGGAAAATTATGGCCATTGTCATTTCCTTTCTAGGGGTCGGAATGGTGGCGATTCCCACTGGTATTATTTCCGCGGGATTTGTGGAGAATTATACAAAGCTGGCTTTGACTTCCCACACAGAAGAACGGGAACTGAAGTTTGTCACTTCTGTGATAAACCTGAATCATCCATGGTGTAATGAGCTGATTCGAAATATTGTTTTTCCGCCTCAATTATTATTGGTTATGGTTATCAGGGAGGAAGAAATTCTTCTGCCGAAAGGGGATACTCAGATTAAATCTGGAGATACCTTGGTGATTGCTGCAAAGAATTTCAAAGATGAGGAAGAAATTAATTTAAAAGAATTATTGATTAAAGAAGAACATCCATGGATTGGAATGCAGGTAAAAGAATTAGATATTTCCCGCCAGGATTTGATTGTAATGATCCAAAGAAGAAACAAGGTTATCATTCCTAATGGGGATACCATGATTAGAAAAGATGATAAAGTCGTGATGTATTCTCATTTGAAAAAATAATCATGGAAAGAACCCAACACGTCTCGTAACCATGAGGATCTCGCTGAGGCTTTTAATATAGTATTGTAACAATATCGAAAGAACCATAGGAGCTGTTTTTTTAGTACAGCTTTTATGGTTCTTTTTTCGAGAAGAAAGGAAAGGCGCAAGAATGTTTTTGCTATGGATACGTTGGTACTTAATAGGAAAATGTGATGGTTTGAATTGTATCAGTGTTCTGTTATATAAATTTATATAAAACAGTATTGACAAAACACAAGGATAAGTTTATATTGTATATAAAGTATATATACAATATTTTAAGACTCGCGAGGTACATATGGATATTATTATTTCAAATTCAGACAAAATACCGATTTATGAACAGATTACAAAGCAAATAAAAGATATGATTCTAAATGGTACGTTGAAGGAGGGGGAGCCCTTACCTTCTATGCGTTTTTTAGCAAAAGAACTGCGTATCAGTATGATTACCACAAAACGGGCCTATGAGGAATTGGAACGAGAAGGATTTATTGAATCTTATGTAGGAAAAGGAAGTTTTGTAAAAGCAGTAAATCAGGAGTATATCCGGGAAAAAATTCAAAAAGAAATGGAAGATGCTATCAGCATCGCCGTAGAAAAAGCTAAGCTTTCCGGGATTTCCAAGGAAGAATTTTTGGAAGTAGTGCAGTGGATATATGAAGAGTCATAAAAAGAGGAGGACGAAAATGGAGGATACCATGAGAGAATATGAAAATGCCATTGAAATTTCACACCTATCAAAAAAATACGATGGATTTGCATTGCAGGATATAAGTCTTACCGTACCGAAGGGATGTATTATGGGATTTATTGGACAAAATGGAGCCGGAAAGACCACTACCATCCGTTCCATCCTGAATATGATGCCATTGGACTCCGGAATCATTCATGTTTTAGGATATGACCATGAAAAAGAAGAATGTAAAGCAAAGGAACACATTGGATTTGTATTTGATGAAATGGGATTTCACAAGGTTTTAAATGCAACAGACTTAAATAAGATGTTTCGTAACATTTATAAAAACTGGGATGAAACTGCATTTTTCCAAAACCTTGAGCGTTTTGGACTGCCGAAAAAGAAAGCTGTAGGGAAATTTTCACGTGGTATGCAGATGAAATTACAGATTGCAGTGGCACTGTCCCATCAGGCGAAACTTTTAATTATGGATGAACCAACCAGTGGCTTAGACCCTGTTGTCCGGAATGAAATATTGGACATTTTTTTGGAGTTTGTACAAAATGAAGAACATACCATTTTACTATCTTCCCATATTACCAGTGACTTAGAACGGATTGCAGATTACATTACTTTTATTGACCAGGGTAAAATTCTGCTTTTCGGAGAACGCATCAGTATTTTAGAAGACCATGGGATGATTAAGTGTAAAAAAGAAGAAGTTGCAAAAATACCTTCTGAGTATATTGTAGGAAAAAGAGTATCCCAGTTTTCTGTAGAGGTACTGGTAAAAGAGAAAAAACGTTGCATTCAGGAATGTCCGGAATTTCTTATGGAGGAAGTAAGTCTGGATGAAATTATGATTTTTTATATTTCCGGAAGTAAGGGGGCATCGGCATGAAAGGATTGTTTTTAAAAGACATTCTGACCCAGAAGAAACAAATAATCAGAAGTATAATGGGAATCATAGGAATAGCGGCATTTATGATTTTGGTGATACTTAGTATTTATTATGGTAATTTTAGAACTGCTCTTTTAAATGGAGGATTTCTTGAGGGAAATGCCCTACGCAATATGATTTGGATTTTTTCTTTTGGTTTTGCAGCATTTGGGGGAATTATGGTCAATGGAGTAATTTCAGCATCCTTTGAAGAGGATGAAAATGCGGATTTTGGTAAGGTGTGTGTATCTTTGCCTGTCAGTAGGAAAGAAAGGGTAATTACAAAGTACCTTTATTATTTAAGCTTTCTTACCTTAAGTTTTTTTCTTAACTATGGATTACAGCGAATCATGTTTGCAGTAGCAAAAACAGATTATACTTTGGAGTGTTTTCTTATCCCGTTAGC
>JAFPAZ010000028.1 GCA_017390645.1 Lachnospiraceae bacterium | reverse complement strand
TCTGTTCCACAGATACCGGACGTTTATGACAGGAACGAAGAATTCCTCCTTCGATTTTAGAACGATCGAAAGACTCTCGATTCTTATCTTTTTTTATTACAATCAAAGGAATAGTTTCAACTTTCTCATAGGTAGTAAAACGTTTTCCACACCCGTCACAACCTCTCCTACGACGAATAGCACCATTATCTTCTACTGGTCTTGAATCAATTACCTTTGTATTTGCCTTAAAACAAAATGGACATTTCATATCATATCTCCTCCTCTAATCGTATGTGTTTTTTTACCGGATTTCCTATTTCCTGACCAGAGCTATCCTTTTATTCACTCTCAATCTACTAATCTTTGCAACTCTTCAATATTTTTTCACACTTTACATCTACCAAAATAATATCCGTACCGATTTTTACCACATCACAAAACGGAATCACAAATTCTTTACTACATCCAAAACAACCAAAAAATTTTGTAGCCTCCGGAACAATCAGGGAAACTATTTTACCATTGCAGATATCAATTTCTGCATCCACAACAAACCCCAATCTCATTCCATCATTACAATTTATTACTTCTTTTTCTCTTAATTCACTAAAACGCATATCTTACCTCATTTATGCTATTAATATAACAATATGTAAGATATGCGTTCGCCGCAACTATATTAACTTAATTCTTTAATTACTTTCACAGGACATTTTTCAGCACATATTCTACATCCTACACACTGATCAGGATCTATTTTTGCAACATTCCCCTGCATGGTAATAGCTTCTGCAGGACAGTTTTTTTCACACAAACTGCAACCAATACAGCCCGCTGAACATACTTCTTTTACCTCTTTTCCTTTATCCTGCGAATTACATGCTACCATATAAGGAGTATCTCCCGGCACAATTTCAATTAGGTGTTTTGGGCATTCTGCAACACATTTACCACACGCCTTACATTTTTCTTTATCAATAACAGCAATTCCATTTACGATTTCAATGGCTCCAAATTCGCAAACCGCTTTACAGCTTCCAAAGCCGGTACAACCAAAGCTACATGCTTTTGGTCCGTTTCCAGGAGTATTCATGGTCGCTTTACAGTCTTTTGGACCAACATACCTATATCTTTCTTTCGCCTTTTCGCAATTACCGGAGCATTTTACAAAAGCATATGGTTTTGCACCGCTTTTTACAGTTTCTCCCATTATTTTTGCAATTTTTTGCGCAACCGTATCTCCGCCAACCGGACATCCATTTACCGGAGCTGTTCCCTCTGCAATTGCTTTTGCCAACGCATCACAACCGGCAAATCCACAACCACCACAATTGTTTCCAGGCAATTCTTCACGAACCAGCAATTCCTTTTCATTCACTTCTACCTTAAATTTTTCGCCAGCAGCACCTAAAAAGATACCGATAATGATACCGGTTATGGCAACCACTGCTGTTGCAATCAATACACTTGTCATCTTTTCATTCCTCCTAAATCAGACCTGAAAATCCAAAGAATGCAATAGACATCAATCCTGCACAGATTAATGTAATCGGGGTTCCCTTTAAACATTCCGGAATATCATTGTATTCAATTCTTTCACGGATACCGGCTAAAATCACGATTGAAATCGTAAAACCAAATGCTGTAGAGAATCCATTCACTACACTTTCTAATACACCATACGACTTTTGCACATTAATAATTGCAACACCTAACACAGCACAGTTTGTTGTAATCAAAGGAAGATAGACGCCTAAAGAATCGTACAATGACGGAATGGATTTTTTTAAGAACATTTCCACAAATTGCACCAAAGCGGCAATTACCAAAATGAATACAATCGTTTGAAGATATTCCAAATCCAAAGGTACTAGCAAATAATTATAAATTAAACTAGTAAAAAACGAGGATATTGTAATAACAAAAATTACCGCAGTTCCCATGCCCAAAGCAGTATCTGTCTTTTTAGATACACCCAAGAAAGGACAAAGTCCAAGGAACTGGCTTAATACAACGTTATTTACTAACGCGGCTCCAATAAAAATGATAATTAAATCTTTCATTTCGCATTCTCCTTTTTATGAATTGTCATTTCTTGTTCCACAAGAACTGTTTCCACAATGGCCACAATCACTGCCACAACCACTTTCTAATTCTGGTTTTTCACCCTTCGCCTTTGCTTTGTTTATCTTAACCTGATTTTGAACCGCAACCAATGCAGCAAGCACAAAGAACGCACCCGGTGCTAAAACAAAAATACTAACCGGTTCATAGCTTTCCGGCATAATCTGTGTTCCAAAAATGGTTCCACTACCAATGATTTCCCTAAAAATCGCAATTGCTGTCAATCCAACCGTAAATCCAAGTCCCATTCCCAATCCATCGAAGGCAGAAGGTAAAACCGGATTTTTGGACGCATAAGCTTCCGCACGTCCAAGAATAATACAGTTAACAACAATAAGTGGAATATATAATCCTAAACTCTCATAAAGACTAGGAATAAAAGCTTCTAACAAAAATTGAATAATAGTAACAACAGAGGCTACAACAACGATAAACCCAGGAATTCTGACTTTATCTGGAATTACCTTTCTCAACAAAGAAATAAGCATATTGGATAAAATCAATACTGCTGTTGTAGTAAGTCCCATACCTAAACCGTTAATTGCAGAACTGGTTACCGCCATGGTAGGGCACATACCTAGCATAAGTACAAAGGTCGGATTCTCTTTAATGATACCATTGTATACACGTTCCAGACATTTACTCATTACCTGTACCTCCTTCTAAATAATCACAATAATATATCGCAGCATTCACAGTCCCTGTCACCGCATTGGTTGTAATCGTTGCCCCAGTTAAAGCATCAATCTCATTTTCTGCTTTTACCCCATTTTTCGTGCTGACAAAGGCAGAAACCTGTTTTCCTGTAAATTGTGATTTAAACTCATCCTTGGTAGCATTCATACCAAGACCTGCAGTTTCACCAATAGATAAAAATTCAATCCCATTTACTGTTCCGTCCTTGGTTATGCCGACAGAAAATTCAATATCTCCACCATATCCTTCATGTGAAACTGCTGTAACAACATATCCTAACATTTCACCATTGGAATCCTTGGCAATTACTACCCCAGAAATGTCGGAACCTTTAAATCCACCTGTTTCCAAAATCTTTCCAGCTTCTTCTTTTTCAAAACCTGCTAACTCTTCAAAGGATTCAGCAACTTCAAATACACTCTTATAGGCCTCTTGCTGTTTCTTTTTATTTTGTTCCGAAATCGGCTTCTCAGTAACAACATAAACCAATCCAAGTAAAGCACCAGATACCAAAGTAATCAGGAATAACTTTATTGTATTAGGAATAACTTCATTCTTTTCTTTTGTTTCTTTTTGTGCCTTTTCTTTTTTGGATGGACCAAAAGGTTTCGGCATAGTAAATTTTTCAATCATAGGAACTAATAAATTACCTAAAATAATAGCATAAGAAACACCTTCTGCGCTTCCACCAAAAATACGGAAGGTTGCTGTCAACAGACCCAAAAAGATACCAAATACAATCTGGCCTTTTGGAGTTACCGGTGATGTAACATAATCCGTTGCCATAAAAATTGCTCCTATCATTAAGCCACCACCAAACAAATGACCTGCAATATATTCTAAGGAAAATCCGCCTAAAGATGTTACGGAATAAATAGCCGCATAAACAGCTACGGTTGCAATATAAAAGAAAGGAATGCGATAACTGATAATCCCACGAATCAACAAATAGATTCCACCTATTAACAAAGCCAAAGCAGAAGTTTCACCGATGGTTCCTGCTGTAGTTCCTAAGAACATATTCGGTATATCTACGGATTCTCCGCTCTTTAACAATGCCAATGGTGTCGGACCGGACACAGCATCATATGTAAAGTCTGTCATTTTTCCTGTAAAGGAAATAACCAGAAAGCATCTCGCAGCTAATGCAGGATTCATAAAATTCTGACCAATCCCACCAAAAAATTGTTTCACTACAAGAATAGCAAAAACACTTCCCAAAATAGGTATGTAAAATGGTACCGTACTTGGTAAATTCAGTGCTAAGAGCAAACCTGTTACCACAGCGCTTAAATCTGTCATAGTATATTTTCTTTTCGTGATTTTTTGAAAAATTCCTTCTGTAAACACACAGGTAGCAATACATAACAAAATAATAATCAGCGCATCTAATTTAAAGTTAATAATACCAACGATGGTAGCCGGTAATAATGCAATAATCACATCCAGCATAATACCGGTAGTAGTTTTTTTATCCCTCACATGAGGTGAAGCAGATACATTTAATAATCCAGTCACAACTTCTTCTCCTTTACTTCTTCCGATTTGCTAAAACTTGTTTTCTGGTTCCTGCGATTACCTGGGTTAATGGCTTCTTAGCAGGACATACAAAGGAACAGCATCCACATTCGCAACACTCCATTCCATGATTTGCAACAAAGGCTTCCTCATCTCCTTGTTCTGCAATTTTTGCAAGTAATGATGGCACCACTCTTCCAGGGCAGACAGTAATACAACGACCACAGCGAATGCAATTCGATGGTTCACACTTTGCAACCTCATCCACCTTAAAGGCTAAAAGGGCAGATAATCCCTTCACCGATGGAATCTTGATGTTAGATATAGCTTTACCCATCATAGGACCGCCTGCAATTATTTTTTCTGGTTCACAATTAAAACCGCCTGCTGCCTCAATCAACTCTTCACAATTCGTCCCTAATTTTACCAGAAAGTTACCTGGTTCCTTCACGGCATCTCCAGTTACGGTAACAACTCTTTCTGTTAACGGTTTCCCTTCACGAATCGCACGATATACATTTATTACAGTATCCACATTATTTACAACACATCCTGCGTGAGCCGGAAGCATGGAAGAATCAATTTTTATTCCTGTTATTACATAAATCAACTGTCTTTCTGCACCTTGAGGATACTTTGTTTTTAAGGTTTGTACCGTAATCCGTTCCTCACCTTCTACTAAGTCTTTCAGCACTTTTATTGCCTTCGGCTTATTATCCTCAACTGCAAGAATACCTTTGGCATTTTTAAACAGTTTCAAAATAATCTTTAAACCTTCTACTAATTTCTCGGGTTCTTCTATCATTCTTCTATAATCAGATGTAATATATGGCTCGCATTCTGCGCAGTTCACAATCACATAATCAATTTCATCATCATTTTGAGGAGTAAGCTTAACATGGGTTGGAAATCCCGCACCACCCATACCAACAATACCGGCATCTTTAATCTTTGCCCGTATCACTTCTTTGGTAAGTTTTTCATCATCTAAGATAGGAGTAGCTTCCATCTCTCGATATTCCTCATCATTTTCAATCACAATAGAATTAACTTTTACACCGTTTGTTGTCATTCTAGGTTCAATACACTTTACAGTACCGGAAACACTTGAATGAATATTGGCAGACACAAAACCACCTGCCTGTGCAATCAATTGACCGACTAAAACCGAATCTCCTTTTTTTACAACCGGGGTTGCAGGTGCACCAATATGCTGACTTAAAGGATATACTAAATCCGATGTTGGTAATATTGGTTGTATTTCCTTGTCTTCGGTTAATTCTTTTCCTTCATAAGGGTGAATTCCACCTTGAAACGTAATCTTACTCATTTCCCTAACCTCTCTTTTCTTCATCAAATGTCTTTGACTAATATATTACAAAAGACTCTTAAATTCAAGTCTAATCCTCAGCAATTCACATCACATTCTGTTAATTTTTTTTATTTTTTTGCATATGGAGTATCCCAAAAAGCCAATCATCGTTCCTGCGATAATCCCACTAAAAAATAGCATTGGAAAATAATACCAGATTTTTTGATTTTCTAAAACATTGCTTGCAACAATAATCTGTC
>JAFPAZ010000217.1 GCA_017390645.1 Lachnospiraceae bacterium | reverse complement strand
TTGTTTCATTGGTATTTTTATTTGGTGTAATATCATCATACGTCAGGGTTTCCCACTTCTTCGTAGTGGTTGTGTTGTTATTATTTGTCTTATTTGAACTTGTTAGACTATTGCTTTCCTCTTTCTTGTCCGGATTTACAACAGGCTTAAATTCCTCACTTTCCTGACTCGCTGTGGTATTCGTCTGTGTTGTGAGTTCTTCAGTGGTGACTTCCTCTGTAGTAACTTCCTCTGTAGTAACTTCTTCTGTAGTGACTTCTTCAGTTTCTTCCGTTGTCGCTTCCTCCGTGGTCATTTCTTCCGTTGTTACTTCCTCTTCTTCTTCCTCTTCCGGCTCTTCTTCTATGGAAAAACTTTTTCTAATTTCTTTAATATCATCTGAAGTTACAGCCACATTCACCAGACTATCATCTACTTCAATCAGGGTAAAGGAAGAATTTACATCTTTATTAAATTCTGAGATAAACGTATCTTTTTCCGCCACCTTATACATATGTCTGTATATGAGGGAATCTTCTGCCATCAGATAAGTATTATAATCGGATTTTATCAAATCCTTTTCCTTAAAGAACACATCCGTTTTATTGGTTTGTTCAATAAAGTATAGCCTTCTTGGGTTATATACTGTATTATGATGGAAGTAAATATCCGTATTCTCAATGGAATATCCCCAGAACAGAATATGGGTCACATCATATTTATCCGGACGTGCATCATGTCCCCATCCGCGTCCTACATTCACGGATAAATTTTTCGTAAACTCATAGCTCTCTATACCAGTTGCAGCACCACTCTCCCAAATTTCAGAATCATGAGAATTTTGGACGAATACATTATTCCTTACTACCACATTTCTTCCGGATCCTGCATTTCCCTGAATGGTAAAACCAACATCATACACATTTCTTATAATGTTGTCGCGTACTACTAAATTAGATACATTCGTACCATAAAACTCAATACCGTTTCCATATCTTGTAGTGCCTTTTAAATAACTTCCTCCAATGTTTTCAATGACATTGTTTGAGATTTGAACATTTTGAACGCTTACTTCTGAGTTCAAAAATCCGTGGGCTCCGGTACCGCAAAGTTTCATCTTTTCTACCTTCATATTGGAAGTTACTATAAACAAATTGGTTTTCGTTGCCAGCTTAAGTTCTCCCAAAGCCTCATATGGATTTTTCCCTGATTTTATGTACAGATACGTACCATCGCAATAAAAATCATATTCGTTTACCACTTCCGCCAATGTACCAACCTTATTAAAATACTTTTGTCCATTGGCATCTTCTAAAAATCCAATATTGGTACTGTTTCCATCTGTGGTCTGAAGTCCTGAAAAACAACCGGTATCCGTTAAATTTATCTTATAGATTCCATTATTGCTTACCTGCCATGCCGATGCGGAACTTACAATCTTGTAACCGGATATGGTTGGCATTTCTCCTGTTCCATAAGAAGAAACCTTTGTTATTTTATCGTCTATCTGGACAATTTTAGGTTCAAAGGTCCCATAGAAAGTATCACCTTTCTTGAATAAAATCGTATCTCCACTTAAGTAAGTTTTGTTTTTTGCCGTTTCATAAGACATCGGAGCATCAGCACTGGTTCCTATGTCAGAAGTTCCTGTACTAGAAACATAATATGTCGTCTTCCCGTTAATCAGTTCTGACTCTTTTACTGCATTCTTTTCATACATTTCTTTATAAGTAACAACATCTAACTCTTGTTCGCTCTTTGAATTAACATAATCAAGAACCTTCGCAAGGACATCCTTATCTATTTCAGAATAGCTGTGAAAATAAAATACCAGCCA
>JAFPAZ010000216.1 GCA_017390645.1 Lachnospiraceae bacterium | reverse complement strand
TAATATGTAAAAGGCTGTGATGAGAAAAAGTAGAAGAAATACCGCCTACAGAAAGTAGCCGTTAGATGAGAGGCGCAGGTAGGATTTCTTTGAATACATCTTTGAGCTGCATCCTGAACTTATCTCATGCAGATAAAAGTAGGCGGTGACGTAGTCCATACGTTATAGTGGAAAAGTGCTGAAACAATTGCAAAGACGCATAAGAATGATTGATTTTATAGGAAGCTTGATGCAAATTGGTTCTTTGATATAAAGTACTTACTGAGATGGATTTCGCGAGAAATTTATGAAGATAAGGTGGTAACACGAAGAGAAACCTTCGTCCTTTTCCAATGAAAGGGATGAAGGTTTTTCTTTTGCAAAGAATTGCAAAAGTATTGCTATTTGCAAGGATAGTAGCACGAAAGTATCAGAATCCATAGTTATTCAGGATATAATAGAAAACGGGATTAAAACTTTGTAAAATAACAAAAAAGGAAGGAAGAAGAATATGAAAGTATATGACGAATTAGTAGCGAGAGGATTAATCGCACAAGTAACAGATGAGGAAGAAATCAAAGAATTGGTAAACAATGGGAAAGCGGTGTTTTACATTGGTTTTGACCCTACAGCAGACAGCTTACATGTAGGACATTTTATGGCGCTATGTTTAATGAAACGTTTGCAGATGGCTGGAAATAAACCGATTGCATTAATTGGTGGTGGAACTGCCATGATTGGAGATCCATCCGGAAGAACGGATATGCGTCAGATGATGACCAAAGAAACAATTCAGCATAACTGTGAATGTTTTAAAGAGCAAATGAGTAAATTTATTGATTTTTCTGATGGAAAAGCAATTATGGTAAATAATGCAGACTGGTTATTGGATTTAAATTATGTAGAAGTACTCCGTGATATAGGTCCACACTTTAGTGTAAACCGTATGTTGACGGCAGAATGTTACAAACAAAGAATGGAAAAAGGTTTAAGCTTTTTAGAATTTAACTACATGATTATGCAAAGTTATGATTTCTATGCATTGTTCCAAAAATACGGCTGTAATATGCAGTTTGGTGGAGATGACCAGTGGTCCAATATGTTAGGTGGAACAGAATTAATCCGTAGAAAATTAGGAAAAGATGCTTATGCTATGACCATTAATTTATTATTAAATTCAGAAGGAAAGAAAATGGGCAAAACCCAGTCCGGTGCAGTTTGGTTAGATCCAAAGAAAACAAGTCCTTTTGATTTTTATCAATACTGGAGAAATGTGGCGGATTCTGATGTATTAAAATGTTTAAGAATGTTGACGTTCCTTCCTTTAGAGCAAATCGATGAAATGGATCAGTGGGAAGGAAGTAAGTTGAATACAGCAAAAGAAATTCTTGCATTTGAACTTACCAAGCTGGTACATGGAGAAGAAGAAGCTGCGAAAGCAGACGAGGCTGCAAAAGCATTATTCTCAGGACAAAATGCGGAAAATATGCCTAAGGCAGTGTTAACGTCAGATGATTTTACAGACGGAACTATAGATATTTTAGGAGTTCTTCAAAAATCCGGTTTAGTACCATCACGTTCGGAAGGAAGACGTGCAGTGGAACAAGGTGGTGTAACCGTGGAAGGAGAAAAGGTTACGGATATTAAAACCACTTATGGCAAAGATGCTTTTGAAGGAGAAGGTCTGGTTGTAAAACGTGGAAAGAAAAACTTTAAACGTGTTGTAGTAGAATAAAAAATGACAGATCATATTAGTAAAGAACGATTTTTATACGCTTTAGAAAAAGGAAAAGACCAGATTAAAATTACGGATGGCATTGGTACCTTAAGTGAAAAAACAGTTCATTCGGTACTAAAATATTACTTTGAACCGGATGATAAAAAACATGAAATACCCATTGGGAAAAAAATAGCAGATATTTTTAATGGAGAAGACATTATTGAAATTCAAACGAAACAACTGAATCGTCTAAGACCGAAATTGGATGAATTTTTACTGAATTATCATGTGACAGTGGTGCATCCCGTGGTTGCAGAACGACAGTCCTTTTATATCGAGCCTTCTACCGGAGAAATTACCTCGGGAAGACTTTATAAAATGAAGTCTGGAAAATATCTGGCTTTTCCGGAAATCTATAAAGTAAAACAATATCTTTTAAATCCAAGATTTCATTTATGTTTTGTTCTGATTGGGGTAGAAGAATACCGTGTCCTAAATCCGAAGCGTAAAAATCCTAGAAATGGGGCAAAATGTAATGACCGTATACCTACTAAAATATTAGACGAGATTTATATTAATGAAGTTTATGATTATGCTGCTTTTATACCGGAAAATTTAGAAGCTGGGTTTACCAGCACTGATTTTGCCAAAGCAGCAGGGATTGGGAAAAGTCTTTCACAAATTGTGTTAAATATTTTAACCCATGTTGGTGCGGTAAAACGAATTGGAAAAACGGGGAATCAATATCAGTATGAAAAAAACATCGATTGTTTTTGAAAATACTGATAGCTTGTGGTAGAATGATATCAGGGTTAAAGGGCTATGCTTTTTGTGACTACATGTAAAAGTATGACTTTATGAAACGAAAAAACATCATAAGGAAAGGAAACTGTAAGCATGAAAATACTTATTAAGAATGGCCGGGTACTGAATCCGGCGACGAATTTTGATCAGGTAGCAGATGTTTTGATTGAAGAGGATAAAATTGTCCGGATAGCCAGATATATTGATGAGAATGCAGATGAAATCATCGATGCCAGAGGAAAGTTTGTGATGCCTGGGTTCATTGATTTGCATGTACATTTCAGAGATCCTGGTTTTACCCATAAAGAAGATATTATAAGTGGCTCGAAAGCAGCAGCGGCCGGAGGAGTGACTACGGTATGTGCTATGCCGAATACGAAACCGGCAGTAGACAGTGTTGAAACTTTGAATTATATTTTGGATAAAGCGAAGAATGCTACTACAAATGTCTGTCAGCTTAGTGCAATCACAAAAGATATGGCAGGAACTGAACTGGTTGATTTAAAAAAAATGAAGGATGCAGGAGCGATTGCATTTAGTGAAGATGGTAAGAGTGTAATGGATATTAACCTTTACTATGAAGCATTAAAGCAGATAAAGGATATGGATGCTTTAGTTATGGCACATTG
>JAFPAZ010000215.1 GCA_017390645.1 Lachnospiraceae bacterium | reverse complement strand
TCCTCCATTACACTAAAATCAATGGAACGCTTATCAATACGAGCCGGAGTACCTGTTTTAAATCTTCTTACTTCAATGCCTAAAGAAATCAAAGAATCCGTTAATTTTGTTGCTGCCATCAAACCATTTGGGCCTGTAGGGGTACTAACCTCTCCATAAATACAACGGGCCTTTAAATAAGTTCCGGTACAAAGAATCACTGCCTTTGCATAAAAAGTAGCACCAGAAGCAATTTTTACCCCTGTCACTTTTTTCATGCCATCTACTTCTTCTGCCAGAATTTCACAAACCTCAGCCTGTCTTAAAGTAAGATGATCCGTATCTTCCAACACCATTCTCATTTTTCTTGAATATTCTGCTTTATCAGCCTGGGCTCTTAAAGAATGCACCGCAGGACCCTTAGAACGATTCAGCATTTTAGACTGCAGATAAGTCTTATCAATATTTTTACCCATTTCACCGCCCAAGGCATCCAACTCACGCACCAGATGCCCTTTGGAACTACCACCTACGTTTGGGTTACAAGGCATCAAAGCAACGCTGTCCATGCTCACAGTGAAAATAATGGTTTCCAAACCCAGTCTGGCACAGGCAAGGGCAGCCTCACAACCGGCATGTCCCGCACCTACTACCACCACATCATATGATTCTTCTAAAAAAGGCATTTCTTATAACTCCTCTCTACTTACCCATACAGAAAGAAGAAAAAATCTCATTGACTAAATCTTCTCCCAGGGATTCACCAATAATGTATCCTAATTCTTCATATGCAGCCATTAAATCAATGGAATAAAAATCCTCCGGCATTTCATTTTCAATGCTATGAAGTACCTGCAATAAATTCTCCTTAGCATGTAAAAGTGCCGTCTTATGACGCATATTTGTAATATAAATTTCATCGTTAAAGGAAAGATTTCCATCGAAGAACATATCCTTTAATAAATCGTATAATTCCTGCATTCCATCATGATTTTTTGCAGAAATTTCCACCACTGCCATTTCGCTGAATGCCTGGATATCCTCTTTGGAAATGACGGTATCAAGATCCATCTTATTCATTAAGGCAATGACTTTTTTCTCTTTTAACAACTCCATGATGTTCTTATCATCATCATCCAATTCTTTGGACGCGTCTATTACATAAAGCACCAGGTCTGCATCCTTCGCCATTTCTTTTGCTTTGTTCACACCAATTTTTTCCACAATATCTTCCGTACTGCGAATTCCGGCAGTATCGATAATATTTAGTGGAATTCCGTTAATAGAAACAGCCTCTTCCAAGGTATCCCTGGTAGTTCCTGCAATTTCCGTAACAATGGCACGTTCTTCACCCAAAATGGAATTCAACAAAGTAGATTTCCCAGCATTGGGCTTTCCGATAATGGCAGTTTTGATTCCTTCTTTTAAAATCCTTCCATTGTCCGTAGATTCTAACATTTTCTCAATTCGTTCTAATTCTCCCGACACCACTTCTTTTAGATTTTTTGCATAGCCATCCAGGGAAATATGTTCCGGATCATCCAACGCAGACTCAATAAAAGCGATTTCATGTAAAATTTTTTTCCTTAATCCGGTAATCTCATCTTTTAAAGAACCCCTTAACTGCTTTAAAGAACTCTTTAATGCGAATTCATTTTTAGAATGGATGATGTCCATAACAGATTCTGCTTGGGATAAATCAATTCGTCCATTTAAAAAAGCTCTTTTCGTAAATTCACCCGGTTCTGCAGGCCTTGCACCATTTCGAATCACCAGTTCCAAAACCTTTTTCATGACCATAACACCGCCATGACAATCAATTTCCACTACATCTTCTTTCGTATAGGAATTCGGAGCCTTCATCAACAATACTACACACTCATCCACCATTTCCTCGCCTTCATAAATAAAGCCATAGTGGGCAGTATACGTATTTCTGTCAGCCAGTTTTTTATTTTTATTTTTCGCTACAAAAATCTTATCCACAATGGCAATGGACTCTGGACCACTGACCCGGATAATTCCAATGCCGGAATTCGTCATTGCCGTGGCAATCGACGCAATCGTATCATTTAAAAACATATCTAACCTCCATAATGAAACACAACTGACAAATCTGCCTATTTTTCCAAGCACCAATTAACCTACGAATCATAGAAATATCTTTTTGTGCAAATAAACATGTTTCTATGATTAAGACCGTGGATAATCTTTGCTAAATTATAAATTTTTAAATACCAGATATAACATGTCTTTAAAACCCAAAACAGGCTGTCTCAAAATTTCTTAAGACAGCCTAGCTTCGTTATTTTTTTAAATATATAACAACCCGACGGTTTGGTTCTTCCCCTTCGCTCTTGGTTGCTACATAACGATCATTTTGTAATACAGTATGAATGATTCTTCTTTCATAAGGAACCATAGGTTCTAGTGTCACAGGTTTTTTATATCTCTTAACCTTAAATGCGATATTGGTCGCAAGATTTTCCAAAGCTTCTTTTCTACGTTTTCTGTAATTTTCCGTATCCATCTTTACTTTAATAAAAGTATCACTTCCACGGTTTGCATAAAGGCTTACAAGATGCTGAAGGGCGTCTAAAGTCTGACCTCTTTTTCCAATCAGAATGCCCATCTCGTTACCGGATAGTTCAATATCCATAAACTTCTTTTCTTCATTATAATCAATACTGATTTCCACTTCCATGTTCATGGCATGAAACATCTCGTTCATAAATTCTCTTACTCTGTCCACCAGATTTAACTTCACTCTGGCTTCAATAATACAAGGTTTTTTGTTAATAAAACCAAGTATTCCTGCATTACCTTCATCAATTACCTTATACTCTAGTTCATCGCTGGTAACACCTAATCCTATAGACGCATTTGTAACTGCTTCTTCTAATGTTTTTCCTTTAAATTCTCTGAACTCCATACCAATGCCCCCTTTATTTCTTCGTATCCATGTATTTCAACATCATATTGGCCTTTGCTGCAATACTATTTGGATTGGAATCCATCTTTTCTTTCAACTGTGCTAATTCTTCTTCGGTATAATTGTTTGTAGTAGTTTCTTTTGAAGTCAATACCTTCTTTGTACTGATAGTTGCAATCTGACTAATGGATTTCTTTTTCGCCTCATCCATCTCACTTTGATACTGCTGATAATTCTCGTTAGCATTTTGCTGCATTTCCAACATTTTTTCCATAAAACTCTTCTTATTCTTCTTTGCAGCCTTTTCCACATTCTTGGCAATAACCTTATCCATATCCACATGGTTAAAATATATATTGGTAAATGCCTGCTGAAGTGTACTGAATAATGAACTCGCAATCCAGTAAATACCAAGACCGGCTGGTAACGACATACCCATAACAAAAGACATAACCGGCATAAACATATTCATGGATTTCATCATTCCGGCAGCCGGATTATCTTTATCCATATTAGAATTTTTATTCATCATCTTAATGGATATAATACTTAACACCAATGCTAGAACAGGTATCAATAAATATACATTAAAATGTAATCCCGGAACCTGTCCGATATTAATTCCAAGTGCAAAATTGTTATAATCATGCAAGGTTTCATAATTTGTTGAAATAATCTGCGATGCTTCCGGATCCGATGAAAATAACTCCATAAAAGCATTCCAGTTATCTGTATTAAACTTACATAACACATCAATAACCTGATTCGTTGTAGGATTTTCAGATAACTTCTCTAATCCATATCCTGATACTTTTTCATTCGTAATAAAATCATTAATAGTATTTACATAATTACTATCGGATGCAACAATCGCTGCTACCATATTAGAATAAAGTAACTTTACTTTTGAAACATATGCAGGAATATTATTTAATAAACGGTACAATGACCAAAGAATCGGCAACTGGATGAGTGTTGTCATACATCCACCGGTCATGGAAGTTCCGTACTTTTTATATACGGCATTGATTTCCATATTCATCTTCTGCATGGATTCATTGTCATTTTTTCCTCTATATTTCTTCTGAATTTTACTAATTTCCGGTTGTATAATCTGATTGATTTTCATACTCTTTTGTTGTTTTATACTAAAAGGAAAAAGTAAAGCCTTAACAACAAAAGTAAAAATAATGATACAAATACCAATATTGAACACACCAAAATTGGATAAAAGATCAAAAATAAGTTCAAATAACTTACCTAACACAATATAAATTGGTTTGGTAAGGGCATTTCCTTGTTGCGTTAGTAGCATTTTGCTCCTCCATTCCATTATGGAACCGGATCATATCCACCTTTTGAAAATGGATTACATCTTAATATTCTCCAAACTGCCAACAAAGTTCCCTTTATGGCACCATGCTTTTCAATAGCCTCAACAGCATAAACCGAACAAGTCGGATAAAATTTGCAAGTTGGACCTGTTTTTAGCGGAGATAAATATTTTTGATAAAAACGAATTCCATTTATTAACAAATCTTTTACTATTTTCAAATTTGTTCCACCTTTTTATGAGTAATATCTATATGGTGCAATCTTAAAAGATGCAAAAAGGCACTTTCTATTTCTTTAAAAGTACGTCCTTTTGCATTTGGTCTTCCTACCACCACAATATCGTAACCACATAGAATATTACCCGCATTTAATCGATAGCTTTCCCGAATCAATCTGGTTAATCTGTGTCTTACTACACTATTTCCAACTTTCTTACTAACAGAAATTCCAATTCTATTTTCTTTCCATTCATTCTTACAAATATACATAACTAAATATTTGTTTGCAAAAGATGTTCCATTTTGATACACATTCGAAAACTCTTTAAAATTTTTCAGGGAACGAAACATTTTCATAAATCATCAATCCTTCTTAATAGAGTGATACAATTATGAGAGAAAAGAAAAGGTCACAATTTATGCGACCTTATGCTGATAATTTATGTCTTCCTTTTGCTCTTCTGCTAGCTAAAACTTTTCTTCCATTAGCAGTGCTCATTCTCTTTCTAAAACCATGAACTTTAGATCTA
>JAFPAZ010000214.1 GCA_017390645.1 Lachnospiraceae bacterium | reverse complement strand
TGCATTTTAAAAACATATCCGTTATACTAACCGTAAGAAACAAGAGGGAATTTTGAAAGGGTGTGAGCAGACATGGTAAATACAATAAATTCGGTAGGAATTGGAATACAGGATTTTTTGAAATTGCGTGAAAATCATAATTTTTACATTGATAAAACTTTATTTATTAAGGAATGGTGGGAAAGCGGTGATGATGTTACCTTAATTACCCGTCCACGCCGTTTTGGAAAGACATTAAATATGAGTATGGTAGAGAAGTTTTTTTCTATTAACTGTGCAAATAGGGGAGATTTGTTTGAAGGGCTTTTCATTTGGGAGGAAGAGAAGTATCGAAGTCTTCAAGGAACTTATCCGGTGATGAGTCTGTCCTTTGCTAATATTAAAGAAGCGGATTATACCTCGGCAAGAAAGAAAATTTGTCAGGGACTGGCGGATTTATATGTAAAATATTTCTATTTAAGGGATAGTGATGTGTTGCTTGATACAGAAAAAAGATTTTTTGACCGGATTCTTACAGAAAATTTTGATGATAGTGATGCAAGTTTAACGTTGCACCGATTGTCGGATTATTTAGAACGCTATTATCATAAAAAGGTGATTATCCTGTTAGATGAGTACGACACACCGATGCAGGAAGCTTATGTTCGTGGGTACTGGGATGAGTTGGTACTTTTTACCAGAAGTTTGCTTAATGCTACGTTTAAAACCAATCCAGCCATGGGACGGGGACTTATGACCGGAATCACCAGGGTATCAAAAGAATCGATTTTTTCGGATTTGAATCATTTAAAAGTAGTAACTACTACATCAAATGAATATGCCACATCCTTTGGTTTTACTGAGGAAGAAGTATTTAGTGCATTGGATGCAGTAGGAAAGGGAGAAGAAAAAGAAAATGTAAAGGAATGGTATGATGGATTTGTATTCGGAAAATATAAAGATATCTATAATCCATGGTCTATATTGAATTTTATGGATACTGGGAAATATACAACCTACTGGGCAAATACCAGTTCCAACAGTCTGGTAGGAAAGCTAATCAGGGAAGGTGGTGGAGGAATCAAGCAGTCCATGGAAGCATTGTTAAAAGGGGAACATCTGATTTGTCCTATTGATGAGCAGATTGTATATAACCAGCTTGATAATAATGAAGAGGCTGTCTGGAGTTTACTGGTGGCAAGCGGTTATTTGAAAATTCTGGATTACGAAGATATGGGAAAGGTAAGAAGGAAGCCGAATTATGAGTTAGCCATAACCAATGGCGAAGTCCTGCTTATGTTTGAATCCTTGGTTAGTGACTGGTTTGGAAAAGAGAGAGATAATTATAATCATTTTATTGCTGCGATGCTGGCAGGGGATGTGGATGAAATGAATGAGTATATGAATGAGATTTCTTGTGAAATCTTCAGTTATTTTGATACAGGAAAAAGAGTTTCAGGGAAAGCCCAGCCGGAACGGTTTTATCATGGGTTTGTATTAGGATTACTGGTGGATTTAAAGGGACGTTATTATATGACATCGAACCGGGAAAGCGGATTTGGAAGATATGACATTTTGCTGGAACCGGTAAATCCGGATAAGGATGATGCCATTATCATTGAGTTTAAAGTATTCAATCCCAAAAAAGAGAAATCCTTGGAAGAAAGCCTTGCTTCAGCTATTAACCAGATAGAGAAAAAGCAATACGAAACAACCCTTATTTCCAAGGGAATTCCGAAGGAAAAGATACGAAAGTATGGATTTGCCTTTGAAGGAAAGAATGTATTGATTGGTGGCAATGGTGGTTGACATAAGAATAAGAGATTAAGAGCTAGTTACCGGAATAGACGGAGACAGAAAGGAAAATATGGTAATTGAATTCAATCATTTATATAAACAATATAATTCTAAAAGTATCAGAGAAAATTCAATGTATTCATAAAAATTGTTTCATAAGAGGCAACTTTCAGTGGGAAAATAGAAAGATTTTGTATACACCAAAAGAGGCTGTAGCATTAGCTACAGC
>JAFPAZ010000027.1 GCA_017390645.1 Lachnospiraceae bacterium | reverse complement strand
TTTTTCGCCGATTTACAGATAATTATCCTTCGTCAAAATGACGATATGTGTTTGGTCTGATGTTTGTCAAAAGTACTTATTTCCCTTATACTTATAAGAAAAGTAAAAAAGAAAAAAAGAAAGAAAAGTAAAAAAATATAGGGAAAGAGTAACAAATTAGACAAGATGATTCATGGTCTTAATCATAGAAAGATGATGATGCATGTTTTCTTGCTAATCATTATCTTTCTATGATGAGAAGGTTAATGGACGTAGCTTGTGTCCAGGTGACACATAAATGTGGCACCTGGACACGGTAGTGGCGGTTTACAAGATATGTCGAGAATCATTGAGGATTAGTATTTAATGTGGTGTATAACGAAAAACTTATGGTTTCTTAATTATGTTTTTTGATTGGAGGATTTGTATGAGAATAACATCATTGCATATTGAAAATTTTAAGTCCATTGGGTCTTTAACTATTCACGATATTGAGCAGGCGATGATTTTGGTTGGAAAGAACAATACAGGTAAAACGGTAGTATTAGAGGCATTATTAGTTTTGTCCGGTCAGCTTCCATTAAAAAAGGAGCATTTTAATAATATAAACAAAAAAGTAGTAATCAGTGGAACAATGGAGTTAAATGAGGATGATTTAACAGAGCTGCATGACAGGGGAATGGTTAGTAAATACAAAAATATGGACAAGTGGATGGGCGATTTTCAAAATAAAATCCCTTGTTTTGAAAATGGAGTATTAACCTTTTCATGTGTCAGTGATTCTTCTTACGAATTATTGTATTCGGATGGCGTAAAGAAGAATAATCAATATTTAAAGAAAATCTTTCCTAAAATTTATTACATTGATCATAATAGGGAGATTCAAGGGTTTCAAAATGATATTTTGGAACATCAGGCGGGAGAATCTTTTCGTTTATTAAAAGAGAATTTATGTATGTTTGATAAGTCTAAACAATGTAAATCCTGTTTTCAATGTATTGGTTTAATTGATAAAAAGAGTCCTGAGGAACTGGATGCCTATGAAACTGCAAAATTATTAGAGTATAAGTTATTGCAGTCTGATCTTGTAAAATTTGAAACGTTATTAAATGAGAATTTTAAACGAAATGGTGGTACGAAACAGGAAATTGGATATCAGATAGATTTGGATTTTAAGGAAAGTCTGAAGATAAAGACGGAAGTATTTGATAAAGGAAGAAATACAAAAGGAAGAATTGGAGAATTAGGAGCCGGATTTAAGAGCATTTATCTCATGTCGTTGTTGCAGACTTATATGACAATGAAGGAGGATATGTCTAGTATTATTATGATTGAAGATCCGGAAATGTTTTTGCATCCGGAATTGCAGAAGAAGGCCAGTGAGATATTATATGGATTATCCAAGAAAAATCAGGTGATTTTCTGCACCCATTCACCTAATATGATATTTAATTTTTCTCAAAAACAAATTAAGCAGGTGGTATTAAATGAAGAATATCAGACGACTGTGAAAGAAAATGAAGAGATTGATGAAATTTTGGATGATTTAGGATATAACGCCAATGATTTGATGAATGTGAATTTTGTGTTTATTGTGGAAGGTAAGCAGGATGGGGCCAGGTTGCCATTATTATTGGAAAAGTATTATTCCGAAATTTATGATGAAGAGGGGAATTTACAAAGAGTTGCAATTATTCCAACAAATAGTTGTACTAATATTAAGACATATGCAAATTTAAAGTACATTAATAAACTTTACCTAAAAGACCAGTTTTTAATGATTCGGGATAGTGACGGAAAAAATCCAAAGCATTTAATCAAGCAATTATGTAGTTATTATTCGGACCGGGAGATGCAGGATGAAAATAATCTGCCACGGGTTACACCGAAGAATGTGTTGGTATTAAAGTATTATTCTTTTGAAAACTATTTTTTGGATCCTCAATTAATGGTTAAAATAGGTGTTATTAAAAATGAAGAAGAATTCTATAATACCCTATATTGTAAGTGGAAAGATTATTTGTATAAACTAGGAAGTTCGAAGCGTATGTTAAAGGCTTTGAATATTCGTATTAATAGTAAGCAGGATATTAAAAATCAAATTGAAAATATTAAAATTTATGTCAGGGGACATAATTTATTTGATATTTTTTATGGAAGATATAAAGGAAGCCGTCGGGATGAGATTTTGAAAGCGTATGTGGATATTGCACCGAGGGAAACTTTTAAGGATATTTTGGATGCAATAGACAAATTTGTTTATTTTGAAAATCGAAAGAAACAAGAAGAAAAAGAGAAGAAAAACGGATAAAAAGGAAAGAGGAGAAGTGAAATGAATAATATTACATTAATTGGTATGCCGGGATCCGGTAAAAGTACAGTGGGGGTTGTGTTGGCTAAGGTATTAGGATATAAATTTCTGGATTCGGATCTTTTGATTCAGGAGCGGGAGAATCAAAAACTTTGTGATATTATTGAAGAGAAGGGACAGGAGGAATTTTTAAAGATAGAGGATGAGGTAAATGCAGGAATTCAGACTAATAAGACTGTAATTGCAACTGGTGGTAGTGCCTGTTATTGTGAAAATGCCATGAAACATTTGCGGGAAATCAGCACGGTAGTTTATATTAAGCTGTCTTACGAAGAAGTGGAAAAACGTCTGGGAGACTTAACAAAACGGGGAGTCGTTTTGAAGGAAGGATATACTTTAAAGGATTTATATGAGGAGAGATGTCCTTTATATGAAAAGTATGCACATATCGTTGTGGATGAGGGACATTTGGATTTAAAAGGGGTCATTGAAAAAACAAAAATTGCAATTTCATCTTATCATCATGAGTAGTGTCAAATGCTGACAAGTAAAAATAAATTCTGTATGAAAGAGTTAATTCTATCAGTATATTAAAATTGCAAAATTGTCTAATATATTTTTAAAGTAGTGCTTTACATTTTGTAATACTGGTGTTAGAATATATTACGAAAATGTTACAATTGTTACTCAAATTTGATAAGGAGTTTTTTGATGATTTGGAATGGAAAGAGAAGATTCGAATTTGCGAAGGGACTTGTTCTTTCGTCGATTGTGGCTCTGCTGGCTGTACCAACATTAAAGGTACAGGAAAAACGAGACATTTACCAGATTCTTATTAATGGTGAAGTCGTAGGAAGTGTGAAAGGATTGGAAGAGGCAGAGGAGATTGTAAAAGAGGCGCGACTTTTAGTAAATGCGGAATCTCAGGATTTAACTTATTTGGATATGGATATTACCTTTGAGAAGGTGAAAAAGAATGGTAAAGCCTCCGAAAAGGATGAATTGGTTACTAAAGTATATGATGTAATGAAGGAAAATAAGATTGAGGATAAAATTCTGGCATATACTTTAAAAATTGGAGATTACACGGTTACTTTAGATAGTAAGGAGTCTGTTTTGTCAGTATTGGAACAGACTCAGTCACAATATGATGTAAACGACGATTTTACTGTTGAATTGGTACAAAAAGAGAAAGGCGAAATCAATGTATTAACCACAAACATTGTGAGTGCGTCTATTGAGCAGAAGGATACGGTAGTTGTAAATAAATCCAGTGTAATAGAAGATGAGAAGGACTCAGAAACACAGGAAGCGGTAAATGATGAGGAAGTCGCTGTTATGGCTGGTGGAGAGGAAGAAGCACAGCCATTATTGAGTGAAGATGGAGTTATCAGTATTGAATTTAAAGAAGAAGTTGAAGTGTTAACAACTTATGTTTCAAAGGATCAGATAACACCGGTTGATTCTGCGGTGGAGGATATTACGAAAGAAAAGGAAGAAAATGTACTTTATGAAGTAGTATCCGGCGATTGTATTTCTTTGATTGCAAATAATAACGGTATGACAGTTGCTGAGTTTTTAAGTATAAATCCGGAAATTTCAGTAGAAGAAGGTATTTATATTGGGGATCAGGTAGTGATTCAGGTTCCAAAACCGGAATTATCGGTGATTCGTAAGGAACAACAGACTTATACGGAAACTTATGAAGAAGAGGTTATTTATATTGATAACCCGGATGCGTATATTGGAGATGATACTGTATTGGTAGAAGGTTCCGCAGGTGAAAGAGAAGTTACTGCCATGGTGGTTTACGAAGGCGATGTGGAAACGGAAAGAGAAGTGTTGGCACAAACAGTTCTGGTACAAGCAGTTCCGAAGGAGGTTTCAAGAGGAACAAAGGCACTTCCTACCTATATTAAGCCAATTACCGGTGGAAGATATACTTCCGGATATGGATATCGCTGGGGAGAACTTCACAGAGGTGTGGACTGGGCATGTCCGATTGGTACTACTGCCCGTGCAGCCAGATCAGGAGTTGTAACCCATGCCGGATGGGCTAATAGCTACGGATATTGTGTTTATATTGATCATGGTGATGGTGTTGTTACCAGATATGCGCATCTTAGTAAGGTTTTAGTTTCACCGGGACAATATGTGTCTCAGGGAGATAAGATTGCTTTAACCGGAAATACAGGAAGAAGTACAGGACCACATATACATTTTGAGATTTGTATCAATGGAAGTCCGGTCAATCCTTTAAATTATTTAAATTAAATGAATTGTAAAAGATGGAGTTGTCGAACTAAGTAAAAAATCGCAGGATATGGGTTTACCCCATATCTTGTAGAAATTTTTTAGCTACGACAGGTTCATCTTTTTTCATTTTTTGAGTTACTATTTACTTGTGAACAGTAACATTTTTCTGATAAACAGGTAAATAATTTATGAATAAAAGATTTACAACGGAAAAATAATATGATATTATGAATTTAATTATGCGAACAGATAAAGATTTGAGGTTATGTTACAGTGCATAACAAAGAAGAAAGGATTATAGGATGCCGGGAGTAAATGGTGACGGATTTCATGTTTGTAGAAAATAAGCATGACTTTGGGAATTGTAAAAACCGTGTCCAGAATTGTAAAAACGGTGTCTAAGCAGAATAGCATTGGAGAATGTAGGTTGTTTATGGATTGAAAGAATATGGAATTTGCCGTTTGTCTGCTTAAAGCTGTAAATGTTATGAAAATAGTTGAAAATGTAAGAGGTGTGCGATGGAGCAGTACGTGATTAAGGGGGGAAATCCCCTTGTAGGAGAAGTTGTGATTGGTGGAGCGAAAAATGCGGCTCTGGGTATTTTGGCCGCAGCAGTTATGACAGATAAAGCTTGTTTTATAGATAATATACCGGATGTAAAGGATACCAGAACCTTATTACAGGCCATTGAGGGAATTGGTGGTTTGGTAGAAAGACAGAATGCACACAGGGTAATGATTAGTGGAAGTACCATTCAGAATGCGGAACATTTAGTGATAGATGATGAGTTTATTCGTAAGATTCGGGCTTCTTATTATTTGCTGGGAGCATTATTAGGAAAATATAAAAGGGCACAGGTAGCACTTCCGGGAGGATGCAACATTGGAAGCAGACCTATTGACCAGCATATTAAGGGATTTGAAGCATTGGGTGCGAAGGTCACCATTGAACATGGAATGATTATTGCAGAGGCAGAAGAATTAAAGGGAAGTCACATCTATCTGGATGTTGTTTCCGTAGGGGCTACCATTAATATTATGATGGCGGCAGCTTTGGCGGATGGTAAGACGATTATTGAAAATGCTGCCAAGGAACCTCATATTGTAGATGTAGC
>JAFPAZ010000213.1 GCA_017390645.1 Lachnospiraceae bacterium | reverse complement strand
TATGTACACCATGCCCAGCAGCTTCACATCCAATTAACTGAACCGATTCGTCCTGAATAAATTCATAAAACATACCCATGGCGTTACTGCCACCACCGACACATGCCATTACCACATCAGGAAGTTTGCCTTCTTTTTCTAAAATCTGAGTTCTGGCTTCGCGGCTGATGACACTCTGAAAATCTCTTACAATGGTAGGAAATGGGTGAGGTCCCATAACAGAACCTAATACATATAAAGTATCATCTACTCTTTGGGTCCATTCCCGCATACATTCATTTACGGCATCTTTTAAAGTCTGGGTTCCAGATTCTACGGCATGAACCTTTGCACCTAATAATTCCATACGATATACATTAAGTGCCTGACGGATGGTATCTTCTTTTCCCATGAAAATTTCACATTCCAGACCAAGAAGTGCAGCAGCAGTTGCAGTTGCCACACCGTGTTGTCCGGCTCCTGTTTCTGCAATAATTCTGGTTTTTCCCATTTTTTTCGCAAGCAATGCCTGACCTAATACATTATTGATTTTATGGGAACCGGTATGATTCAAATCTTCCCGTTTAAAGTAAATTTTAGCGCCTCCTAAATCCTTTGTCATTTTTTCCGCAAAGTAGAGCAAAGAAGGACGACCGGCATATTCCTTTAATAAAGTATCCAGTTCATTTAAAAATGCAGCGTCATTTTTATAAAATTCGTAGGCCTCTTCAAGTTTATGTATTTCTTCCATTAATGTTTCCGGTATATATTGCCCTCCGTGTATTCCAAATCTTCCTTTTTCCATTTTTCTCATCCTTTCTTAGTAATTGTGTTTTATTGTGAATGAATGTATATCCTTAACAGAGTGTTTTTTCATAGAAAATAAAAAAGTCCCTGACAACAGAATTTCTATTGTCAAGGACGGTAAAATCTACTTTATACCGCGGTGCCACCTTGATTTGTGGAATCCACACTCTCATCAGAATACTAACATATTCCCGGCAACTGACGTATGCCTTCACGTCATGGAATACTCAAAGCCTGACTGACTTCTTTGACCATGCCCTCAGTGGTCCATTTAATAAACTGCATTCTGCCGGTTCTCAGCAATCCCAGCTCTCTGTAAGCGCACTTTTTATTTTTATCTCCACGTCAACGGTTTCTTTTCAATTTTTATTGAATTGTTTTTATTATACTCCACAAATTTGATTTGTCAAGCGCAGATTTGAAATATTGAAGCAGATGAGAGTTGAAATAATGAAGCAGATGATGATAAGACGTTGCTGGTTAAATGTAGGTAGCAATGTGAGAGCTATTGTTCACTCAGTAACCTGACATTTGATTTAAGGTTACGTAATAGCATGATTCAGAAGTTGGTTTTAAGCTTAGCAAAGTTCAATTTGTATGCAGAAAACAACATGTTACATGAGCAAGCCTTTACCATAGAAAGATTAGAAATTGTTGCCATTCCCCAGTTCTTATAGTATAATTTTTTATGTGACACAAAAAAGGAGAGTAGAAAAATGTATTTAAGTAATTTGCTAGATACCATAGCCGAAATCAATGGAAAGATTTCTGATGTTGTTTGGGTTAAAATTGGTCTGATTTTATTGATTGGAACCGGAGTTTTAATGACAATACGAACAGGATTTTTTCAATTCACCAATATAAAAGAATGGTGGAGTATGACAGTAGGTGGAGTGTTTAAGAAAAGCAGCAGTGCGAAAGAAAACCAGGATCAAGGAGCGATTTCTCAGTTCCAAGCACTATGTACCGCTTTGGCTGCGACGATTGGTACCGGAAATATTGCCGGTGTTTCCTGTGCGATTTGCATTGGAGGTCCCGGAGCAGTTTTTTGGATGTGGGTAGCTGCCATCTTAGGTATGATGACTAGTTTTTCGGAAAATATACTAGGGATTTATTATCGAAGAAAGAATGTCAAAGGGGAATGGTCCGGAGGAGCCATGTATTACTTAAAAGACGGTATGGGAAGTAAAAAGGGCTGTAAAATGATTGGAAAGATTCTGGCAGTGTTATTTGCTTGTTTTACAGTACTTGCTTCTTTTGGAATTGGTAATATGGCTCAAATAAATACCATTATAAAAAATATAGAATCTGCCTTTTTCCAAAAATATGCTGCCAATTATGCTTTTGGAGAAGTTAGTTATACGAAATTAATATTAGGAGCGGTTTTGATGGTGATTAGTGGAGCCATTATCCTAGGAGGATTAAAAAGAATTGCTTCTGTAACAGAGAACATTGTCCCATTTATGGCATGTGCTTACGTTCTTGGAGCTTTGGCCACAGTGGTATTACATATCGACCAAATCGGTGCTATTTTTGCTTCCATTTTTAAATTTGCTTTTGGTGTGAAAGCAGTGGGAGGCGCTGCCGTGGGAATTACCATGAAGGAAGTATTTATTCAGGGATGTAAACGAGGTGTTTTTTCTAACGAGGCGGGCCTTGGTTCTGCTGTATTGGTAAATTCTAATTCAAATGTAAAAGAGCCGGTTCGACAGGGTATGTGGGGAATTTTTGAAGTATTTGCTGATACCATTGTGGTTTGTACCATGACAGCCATAGTGGTTCTTTCTTCCGGAATCATTAATCTGGAAACAGGATTACCGGCAGAGGGAACGGTTCCGGAAACCGTTGTGGCACAGGTGTTTAAAGGAAGTTTCGGTAAGATCGGAGAGGCATTTATTGCTATTTCTATTTTATTGTTTGCTTTTACCACTGTGCTGGCCTGGTCTCATTATGGCGCCAAGGCGATTGAGTACTTGTTTGGAGTAAAAGCAGCGGGAGTGTATCGGTTTATTTTTGTAGTAATGGTTTTTGTAGCATCTACTTTGACCTCTTCACTGGCTTGGGATATTTCAGATACATTTAATGGTTTAATGATGATTCCAAATTTAATCGCAGTAATTATTTTATCGCCGTTGGTAGTAAAGATTACAAAGAATTATCTGGACCGTCATCACCGTGGAAAAGATATAGAGCCTTTGTTGTCCTATGAACAATTAGAAAAGAAGTAGATATAGTTTTAAACTATAACGAACTAGAAAAAATACATATATTATGAGAAAAGGTTTTTGCTTGCAAAGACCTTTTCTTTTCTTTATACTAGTAGAGTAAGTGTAGGTAATTGCGAAACTATCAAAAACTTATGTTGAGTGATTTAAAAGAAACAAATACATAAGCAGGTGCTTGTTCGGCCGTCGGTACTTAATGAGCGACTTGTCGCGAATTTAACCGAGATGATTCACGGCCTTAATCATAGAAAGATGATTATGCAAGTTTACTTGCTAATAATCATCTTTCTATGATTAAAAGGTCAATTGACGTAGCTTGTAAACAGGTGCCACCTAAAGGTGGCACCTAGCCACGCTAGTGGCGGTTTACAAGATATGTCGTGAATCATTGAGGAGTAGTAC
>JAFPAZ010000212.1 GCA_017390645.1 Lachnospiraceae bacterium | reverse complement strand
TTGTCAAGACCGCCAATCAGCTTCTTGGTAAGTTCATTATCTGCTGCAAACCATGTACTTACAACTGCCTTATAACGTTCTTCGTCTGTCAACAAACCACGTCTGTATTTCTTGGTAATGATATCAACTGTATCCTGTGCATCCTGAAGAATCTGCTTCTTTTCTTCTGGTACTACCATATCGGAAATAGATACGGTAATGGCACCTCTCGTTGAGAACTTATAACCCATGCTCTTAATATCATCCAATACTTCTGCAGTCTTCGTTGCGCCATGGATGTTGATACATTTATCCAAAATGGATTTTAACTGTTTCTTTCCAACATGGAAATCAACTTCCAATTTTAAGAAGTTTTCATCCTTGGTTCTATCTACGAAACCTAAATCCTGCATAATTATCTCGTTGAATAAGAAACGTCCCAAGGTAGATTCGATGATTCTGGATTCTACGGTTCCATCCGGTTTAACACCCTCACGTCTTACTTTAATTTTTGCATGCAGGGTAATTTCCTTATTCTCGTATGCCAATAACGCTTCATTTTCTGACTTAAAGACTTTACCTTCGCCCTTATCTCCCGGTTTTTCCAAAGTTAAGTAGTAAATACCAAGAACCATATCCTGTGAAGGAACGGCAACCGGAGCACCATCGGAAGGTTTCAATAAGTTATTTGGAGAAAGCAATAAGAACCGGCATTCTGCCTGAGCTTCTACAGAAAGCGGCAAATGGACCGCCATCTGGTCACCATCGAAGTCGGCATTGTATGCAGTACATACCAATGGATGTAGTTTAATTGCCTTACCTTCTACTAAGATAGGTTCAAATGCCTGAATACCTAATCTATGAAGAGTAGGAGCACGATTTAACATAACCGGATGTTCTTTAATTACTTCTTCTAAGATATCCCATACCTGATTATCCAGTTTTTCTACCATCTTTTTAGCAGATTTAATATTATGTGCTAATTTCTTAGCAACTAATTCCTTCATAACAAATGGTTTGAATAACTCAATCGCCATTTCTTTCGGAAGACCGCATTGATAAATCTTTAATTCCGGTCCTACAACGATAACAGAACGTCCTGAATAGTCAACACGTTTACCAAGTAAGTTCTGACGGAAACGTCCTTGCTTACCTTTTAACATATCAGATAAGGACTTTAACGCCCTGTTACCAGGTCCTGTTACAGGACGACCTCTTTTTCCATTATCAATTAAGGCATCCACTGCTTCCTGTAACATTCTCTTTTCATTACGTACGATAATATCAGGCGCACCTAATTCCAATAATCTCTTTAGACGATTATTTCTGTTAATAATTCTACGATACAGGTCATTCAAGTCAGAAGTGGCAAACCTTCCACCATCCAACTGTACCATTGGACGAATGTCCGGTGGGATAACCGGTACTACATCCATAATCATCCATTCCGGACGGTTATTAGATGTACGGAATGCTTCAACTTCTTCTAATCTTTTCATAATTCTTACACGTTTCTGACTGGTAGCATCTTTTAATTTTTTCTTTAAATCTACAGATTCCTCTTCAAGATTTATGTTTTGTAATAATTCTTTAATGGCTTCCGCACCCATACCTACTCTGAATCTTCCTGCATACTTTTCTTCTGCATCACGGAATTCTTTTTCAGATAATACCTGCTTATATGCTAAATCCGTCTCCATTGGATCAAGTACGATATAGGAAGCAAAGTATAATACTTTCTCCAATGTTTTTGGCGAAATATCTAGGATTAAACCCATGCGGCTTGGAATTCCCTTGAAATACCAAATGTGTGAAACTGGTGCGGCAAGTTCAATGTGTCCCATTCTTTCACGTCTTACACTGGCCTTGGTAACTTCAACACCACAATGTTCACAAACAACACCCTTATATCTTATTTTCTTATATTTTCCACAATGACATTCCCAGTCTTTGCTAGGTCCAAAGATTTTTTCACAGAACAGACCATCACGTTCTGGTCTTAATGTTCTATAATTAATGGTTTCCGGTTTTTTTACTTCACCGTGGGACCATTCTCTGATTTTATCTGGAGAGGCAAGGCCAATCTTAATAGCATCAAAGTTAATTTCCTGTTCTTCCACTTGTTGATTTTTTACTTCTGACATGATTACGCTCCCTTCTATAAGTCTCCGCCATCTTCGAAGTCATCATCTGAATAACCATTTTCTTCATCGTCAAAATCAATCTCTGAGTCTTCTTCTGCCGATATATCACCTTCCTGATATCCGAATCCGGAATACTTCTCTTCATTTTCAGAATAAGACTCACCCTCAATGAAGGTCTTTAAATTATCATCAATATAACCTTGGCTCTCGCCAATTTCGATTTCAGTCTGATCTTCATTTAATACTCGTACGTCCAATGCCAATGACTGGAATTCTTTCAATAATACCTTAAAGGATTCCGGAATACTTGGTTTTGGAATGTTATCACCCTTAATAATTGCTTCATAAGTCTTAACACGACCAACCACATCATCGGATTTTACTGTTAAAATTTCCTGTAATGTATACGACGCACCATAAGCTTCCAAAGCCCAAACTTCCATTTCACCAAATCTTTGTCCACCGAACTGTGCCTTACCACCCAAAGGCTGTTGGGTTACTAAGGAGTAAGGACCGGTAGAACGGGCATGAATCTTATCATCAACCAAGTGGTGAAGTTTCAAGTAGTGCATGAAACCAATAGTAACAGGACTGTCAAATTCTTCTCCTGTTCTACCATCACGAAGCTGTACCTTACCGGTACGATCAATTGGAACACCCTTCCATTCTTCCCTGTGGTCTAAATTTGCTTCTAAATACTCGATGAATTCATCATTTAACTTGTCTTTCCAAATTGCTAAGAATTCATCCCACTCTTTATTTGCATAATCATTGGCAATTTCCAATGTATCCATAATATCATTTTCATCTGCACCATTAAATACCGGTGTAGCAACATTAAATCCTAATACCTTTGCCGCAAGGCTTAAGTGGATTTCAAGCACCTGTCCGATGTTCATACGGGAAGGTACACCTAATGGATTTAACACGATGTCCAATGGACGTCCATTAGGAAGGAATGGCATATCTTCTACTGGTAAGATACGGGAGATAACACCCTTGTTACCATGACGACCAGCCATCTTATCACCAACAGAAATCTTTCTCTTCTGTGCAATGTATACACGAACAGACTTATTTACTCCTGGTGGAAGCTCATCACCATTTTCTCTGGTAAAAATCTTAGTATCCATAACAACACCAAAGGCACCATGAGGTACACGCAAAGAAGTATCCCTTACTTCTCTTGCTTTTTCACCAAAAATCGCACGAAGAAGTCTTTCTTCTGCTGTTAATTCGGTTTCTCCCTTAGGAGTTACTTTACCTACTAAAATATCTCCGGCACGCACTTCTGCACCAATACGGATGATACCATTTTCATCCAAATCTTTTAATACATCTTCGCTAAGACCAGCCAAATCTCTGGTGATTTCTTCTTGTCCTAACTTTGTATCTCTGGCTTCTGCCTCATACTCTTCGATATGAACAGAAGTATAAACATCTTCCTGTACCAGTCTTTCACTTAACAATACCGCATCTTCGTAGTTATAACCTTCCCAAGTCATAAATCCGATCAACGGATTCTTACCTAACGCAATTTCACCGTTTGAAGTAGACGCACCATCTGCGATTACTTCTCCCGCCTTAACCTTATCGCCCTTAAATACGATTGGTCTCTGATTCATGCAGTTACCCTGATTACTTCTTGCAAACTTAAT
>JAFPAZ010000211.1 GCA_017390645.1 Lachnospiraceae bacterium | reverse complement strand
CCCCCACCGGAAGGACCTACGATGGCAACCCGCTCTCCCGCTTTGATAGACAAATTCAAATTCTTAAATACCTGATTATGGTCATCGGGATATTCAAACCTTACATTTTCAAATTCAATATTTCCTTCTACCTTTTTCAGAGGTACGGCACCCTCTTCGTCAAAGATATCAATATCCGCATCCATAATCTGTAAAAATCGTTCGATTCCCGTCATTCCTCTTTGGAACTGCTCTGCAAATTCGATGATTCTTCGTATGGTAGCAATCAGGGTAGTCACATAAAGCATATATGCCACTAAATCCCCAGGCTGTATCAAACCTTCCACCATAAAGATACCACCACCTACTAGAACAGCCAGATACATAATTCCATCAAAGATTCTAGTAACAGTCTGAAATGCTGCCATATACTTATAAGTTTCTTTCTTTATTTCAAAAAACTGCTGATTATCTTCTGCAAACTTGGCATTTTCCATTTCTTCATTGGTAAATGCCTTTACTACTTTTTGTCCCAACAGACTATCTTCAATTCTGGCATTCAGTTCCCCAATCTGATGTCTTTGCTTGGAAAAAGCCTTCTTCATTTTACGGTTTAGCTTCATACAGGTAATAACCATAACCGGTACAATTAAGAAAATAATCAAAGTCAGCCAGATGTTAATGGTAGATAAAATAGCAAATCCCGCGATTACCTTAATTCCGGCAATAAAAAATTCTTCCGGACAATGATGTGCAAATTCAGTAACATCAAATAAATCATTGGTAATACGCCCCATAATTTGTCCTACTTTCGTATTATTGTAATAAGTATTGGACAATTTCTGCAAATGAGCATAAGCATCCCTTCTCATGACGGTTTCAATTTTAGCACCCATGACATGGCCTACATCTGCCATGTAATAATTTGCGATACTGTCAACGATTCGAAGCCCGAAATATAAAGCTCCCAGCAATAAAACCGTTTTCACAGACAATGCAGCTAAATCTTTGATTCCCGTATTGGTTATGTACCTCATAATCAAAGGAAGTATTAGCTCACACACTGTCGTAAGTGCTGCACAAAATAAATCCAGAACAACGGTTCCCACATGATTCCGGTAATAGGGCAAAAAACGTTTTAAAAGTTCTTTTGTTTTATACTCTTTTACATCCATTTTTCTACCTCACTTTCTAAGAATAATATGACTTTTGTGACACGAACAGGATATCCGCGCAAACAGCTACATTATAACATTCCTCTCCAGTTTATAGCAACTATGATTCATATAAAAAAAGAAAGCATTTCACTGTAAACTCCTTGCATTTTACCCTGAACGCTTTCTTTTATCCAATTTAACTTTACATATGATTGAAATGTTTTCTTTTCATGAATTACTCATTTTATACTTTCCACTTGATTTAGTTATTATTAAAAAGTGGTGTCGAAAGATATCTGTCTCCAGAATCAGGAAGAAGTGCCACGATTGTCTTTCCCTTGTTTTCTGGTCTGTTTGCTAGGATGGTAGCTGCTTTTAATGCTGCTCCGGAAGAAATACCTACTAAAATACCTTCACTTACTGCAAAGGCCTTACCTTCTGCAAAGGCATCATCATTTTCAATGGCAATGATTTCGTCATAAACTTTTGTATTTAATGTATCTGGTACAAATCCTGCACCGATTCCCTGAATCTTATGTGCGCCAGGAGTTCCCTTTGATAATACAGGACTTCCTGCCGGTTCTACCGCTACAACTTTAACATCCGGATTTTTTTCCTTTAAGTATTCACCTACACCTGTAATGGTTCCTCCGGTACCAACACCTGCTACAAAAATATCTACTTTCCCTTCTGTCTGTTCCCAGATTTCAGGACCAGTAGTCGCTTTATGTACCGCTGGATTTGCCGGGTTTACAAATTGTCCAAGAATCACTGCTCCAGGAATCGATTCTTTTAATTCTTCTGCCTTAGCAATGGCCCCCTTCATTCCCTTAGCACCTTCGGTTAAAACAAGTTCTGCTCCATATGCCTTTAAAAGATTTCTTCTTTCCACACTCATGGTATCCGGAAGGGTAAGAATTGCCTTATATCCTTTCGCTGCTGCTACTGCTGCAAGACCAATTCCCGTATTTCCACTGGTAGGTTCAATAATGGTTGCACCTGGTTTTAAAATTCCCTTTTCTTCAGCATCTGCAATCATAGCCAACGCAATACGATCCTTTACGGAACCTGCCGGATTTAAGTATTCCAATTTTGCAAGAATCGTTGCCTCAGTTGCTCCTGCTTTCGCTGCATAACGGTCTGCTTTTAATATTGGTGTTCCTCCAATTAGATTTAATGCACTGTTTACTATTTTTTTCATATCAATACGCTCCTTCCATTTCCTACTATTTTAATATGATTTTTATAGTTACACTATACTATCACCAAAGATATTTGTCAATGAAGTTCTTTCTTTTTACCTCTTGCAATTTACCATATCCGGTTATATTTTTTTACTACAAATCTATCTGTCTTTTATGCGTCTACATCCTTAAATGCATCTGTCAGTCGTTCTAATGCCTCATTTAACAGACTTCTCGGACAGGCAATGTTGATTCGCTGAAATCCTTCTCCTGTATGCCCAAAAATACCTCCGGCATCCAGCCACAATTTCGCTTCATGGATGATGCGCCTGTTTATTTCCTGGTCGCTTATTCCATATCCCCTAAAATCAAGCCATACCAGATAGGTTCCTTCTAATTCGGTCATTTTCACTTTTGGAAGTTTTTCTTTTAAATATTCCCTTACATATTCTGCATTTTCAAGAATATATTTTTTTACTCCCTCCAGCCATTCATCCCCAGACCGGTATGCAGCTTCACAAGCGATAAGTCCAGCCAGATTTAACTGACTATAGCCGGAAGCATTTACTTCCTGCTTAAATTTCTTTTTCAGCTCTCATGTCATTTATAAAGTATTACCTATCCCTTTCAAAGGAAGCATGTCTTTTCTATAGCACCATTTCCTTATATTTTATTAGTTCTTCAATATATTTCTCACCCAAAACACTAAGAGGCATCCTTTTATGCTTAATATAACCAATGGTCATGGTTTCCTCTGTATTAAGAGGTACTG
>JAFPAZ010000210.1 GCA_017390645.1 Lachnospiraceae bacterium | reverse complement strand
GTAATTACGCATAATATAAAAGAAAGATAAACTAATCTGTGAATAAACTCACATTAGTTTATCTTTCTTCCATTTTTCATGTCTTGTAGCTTTCGCGTATGTTCCCAGCGGGAATCGAACCCACAACTACAGCTTAGGAGTTCAAGTCCATGCAGAAAACACATATCATTATCTGTAAATCTAAGTCAAGGAAAGCCTTGATTTTTCTAACCTTCCTGTAAATTCATGTCAAAATAAGAAAACAGAAAATCATTCAAGTAAATCGGCTTTCGCTGACAAAATGATGACATTGTCACCCTGAGGGTACAGCCATTCCGTTCCTTAGAATTCATATCTATGGCTACCATTCGCTCTCATCAAAGTAGTAATGATAACACTATTTTCTTATTAGATTACATATATTATATCGTGCATGAGGTCGGATGTCGATGGTTTTTCGACCATTATTTACTCTATTTACTCTATTTTACTCATACACTCTTATATAATAGAAAGATGGAAGTACCACTCCTATCTTTACAATACTCACCATCTTTTCATCCCGGCAAACTAGAAACTGTCAACATGTACAATTATTGAACCCTTTTAGCCATTGGATGATTTTCATTAAATTGAACTAAATCCCACAAGTTTCCGTATAAGTCTTTGAATACTGCCACGGTACCATAATCCGCTTTTTTAGGTTCTCTTTCAAACTCTATTCCAATTTCTTTCATTTCGTTATAATCTCTCCAAAAATCGTCTGTTCCCAAGAATAGAAATACTCTTCCTCCAGCCTGGTTTCCAATAAATGATTCCTGGATTGGTTTAGAGGCTCTTGCCAATAATATTGTAGTGCCATTTGAGCCCGGCGGGGCAACAACAACCCATCTTTTATCCTGTTCTGGCTGATACGTATCCTCTACTAATGTAAAGTGCAATTTCTTCGTATAAAACTCAATCGCTTCATCATAATCTTTTACAACAATAGCAATATGAACAATTGATTGTATCATTTTTATTGTTTCCTCTCTTTCTTCTCTGCAAATTCCGATATCTTGGATATTATGATTCCCCACATGGAAGTGGACATTCCACCATACCATTTTCCATCCACATTTTTAACATCTTCACATGTTCCATAGGATTTCCAATCGATAGCTCCCCATGATTATAGCCATCTATCACATGACATTTACATTCTACAATCTGTTTTTCGAATATCTCTGTATTTTCCTTACAAAGTTTTTCCTCTTTACTGCCATATACGATTAATGTCTTAGCCGTGATTTTTCGTTCCCCGTCCGGTACACGGTAATTAGCTGCTGTAAGCAATACATTGTGTAAAGATGTTTTTGTCATATTGCTCAAAACATATTTCATATCATCGGAAATATAATCTTTTTGATAAGAACCATCCATGACTCCTTCTACCCCTGCTGCTTTGCGCAACATTTTTTCCCCTAAAACCAGGAAAATCCGTGTCATGAAGCGTCTATAATGATAGGATTTTAATGATTCAATTAATGCATACTCTGCAAAATCCGGGCGAAGCCGTAAAACCTCCGATGCAACATAAGCACCCAATGAAGCTCCGGCTATCATATTTATTTTTTGAATATCATGTTTTTCAAACCATTCTACAATGTCTCCTGCTTCCTGTGGCGGTGCGATATATTCTTTGTTCTGCCCTATTACATGTCCATTTAACGTAGGCACATAAAGATGATACTCCTTCTCTAAAACTTCTATTTGTGCTGTCCACATCTTATAGGTAGCGCCAGCCCCATGTAT
>JAFPAZ010000209.1 GCA_017390645.1 Lachnospiraceae bacterium | reverse complement strand
TTGATGAAACGATGTGATAAGATTCTTACGGAATATGAAGAAAAACTTCATTTAGTAGAAAAGTTTCTTAACACGAAGAAAAAAGTGACACAAATCAACCAGTTCGCAAAAGATATTAAGAATCGCAATGGTGATGAAACTTTACAGGAACAGATTGAACAAATTGAAAAAATATCCAATGCGATTTTAGAAGAGTATTAGCGAAAGGAGACAGATTTATGGCATTCGAAAGTTTATCCGATAAGATTCAAAATGTATTTAAAAATTTAAGAAGCAAAGGTAAATTAACAGAAGCCGACATCAAGGACGCCATGAAAGAAGTTAAGAAGGCATTACTTGAGGCGGATGTAAATTTTAAAGTAGTAAAGCAGTTCATTTCCAGTGTCAGCGAAAGAGCCGTGGGTCAGGAAGTATTAAACGGATTAAATCCGGGGCACATGGTAATTAAAATCGTAAAAGAAGAAATGGACAAACTGATGGGTTCTGATGTAACAGAACTTGTGTTAAAGCCAGGTAATGAAGTTTCTATCATTATGATGTGTGGTTTACAGGGTGCAGGTAAAACGACTACTGTTGCGAAACTTGCAGGCAAACTAAAGTCAAAAGGAAAGAAACCATTATTGGTTGCCTGTGATGTATATCGTCCGGCTGCCATTAAGCAGTTGCAGGTAAATGGTGAGAAACAGCAGGTGGAAGTATTCTCCATGGGAGATAAGCAGAAACCTTTGGATATTGCCAAAGCAGCGGTATTGCATGCACAGAAGAATGGATTTAATGTGGTATTTCTTGATACGGCAGGTCGTCTTCACGTAGATGAAGAAATGATGGAAGAACTTGCCTCAATCAAAGCAAATATAGATATTACCCAGACCATATTGACGGTAGATGCCATGACTGGTCAGGATGCGGTGAACGTTGCCCAAAATTTCAATGAAAAAATAGGCATTGATGGTGTTATCTTAACGAAGTTAGATGGTGATACCAGAGGTGGTGCGGCATTATCGATTCGTGCTGTTACCGGAAAGCCGATTTTGTATGTTGGTATGGGTGAGAAGTTATCGGATTTGGAACCATTTTATCCGGAACGTATGGCTAGTAGAATTCTTGGAATGGGAGATGTAGAATCCCTGATTGAAAGAGCTCAAAACGCCATTGATGAAGAACAGGCCAAAGAGATGGAAGAAAAGATGCGTAAAGCCACCTTTGGTTTTGATGATTATCTGGAAGCGATGGAACAAATGAACAAGATGGGTGGCTTTAAAGATATTCTTGGAATGATTCCTGGGATGGGAAATCAGCTAAAAGATATCGATATCGATGAAAAGGAATTAGAAAAACCGAAGGCAATTATCCTTTCTATGACCAAGGAAGAAAGAAGAAATCCTGATATTTTAAACCCTTCCAGAAAGAACCGTATCGCAAAAGGTGCCGGTGTAGATATTTCAGAAGTAAACCGCATGGTGAAACAGTTTGAACAGTCTAGGAAGATGATGAAGCAGATGTCAGGCATGATGGGTGGTAAAGGGAAACGTAAAATGAAGTTACCTTTTGGATTCTGATAATAAATGTATAACATTTTATTATAAATATTTTTTATACTATTAGGAGGTGAAAAGAAATGGCAGTAAAGATGAGATTAAAGAGAATGGGATACAAGAAGCATCCTTTTTATAGAGTAATTGTTGCAGATGCTAGATCTCCAAGAGATGGTAAGTTTATCGCTGAAATTGGTACTTATGATCCTAATCAGGAACCAAGCGTAATCAAGATCAATGAAGAAGAAGCTAAGAAGTGGTTAGCTAACGGAGCACAACCTACTGAAACAGTTGCTAAGTTATTAAAGCAAGCTGGTATTGAAAAATAATTGTTGCTGTGAAATGGTAGCCTGACAGTGGATGTCAGGTTCCATGATAGCATGATTTTAGTAGTTTGAATTTGGAGGTTGTTTATGAAAGAATTAGTTGAAATCATAGCCAAGTCTCTCGTTGATTTACCAGATGAAGTAGTTGTGACAGAAGAAGAAACGCAGGATGCGATTGTTCTTAAGTTAAAGGTTGCAGATGAAGACATGGGTAAGGTAATTGGGAAACAAGGACGTATTGCTAAGTCCATCCGTACCGTAGTAAAAGCAGCAGCTTCAAAAGGTGATAAAAAAGTAATTGTAGATATTTTACAATAGTTTCAATTATTTAGGGAAAACATTCTGAGTTTTATTCTGAATAGTTGCGAATAAGGTGAATAAGCGGGCATGATATATATGCCCGCTTTCATTATGAAGGAGTATATATTGGAAGAATTATTAAAAGTTGGAATTATTACGACGACTCATGGCATTCGTGGAGAAGTAAAAGTATTTCCTACCACGGACGACATGAAGCGATTTAAGAAGTTAAAACATTGTGTATTGCAATATAAAAAAGAAATGATAGAGTTAGAAGTTGAAAGCTGTAAATTTTTTAAGAATCTGGTTATTTTGAAGTTTAAAGGAATAGATAACATCAATGATGTGATGATGTATAAAGATTGCGAATTGTTTGTTACAAGAGAAAACGCAGTAAAACTAAAAAAAGATGAATATTTCATTTGTGATATGATTGGTGCAAAAGTGGTAACGGAGGAAGGAGAAAACTTTGGTGTATTAGACGAAGTTTTGCTTACCGGAGCCAATGATGTATATGTGGTAAAACGGGAAGGAAAGAAAGAAGTTTTATTGCCGGCCATCAAGGAATGTATCTTAAATGTTGATTTAGAGGAAAAAGTGATTACGATTCATGTAATGAAAGGATTGTTGGAAGAATGAGATTTCATGTACTGACTTTATTTCCGGAAATGATTTTAAATGGAATGAGTGAAAGTATCATAGGCAGGGCAATTAAAAATGAATATATTTCCCTGAATGTAGTAAATATCAGGGATTATTCGGATAATAAACACATGAAAGTGGATGATTATCCCTATGGTGGTGGTGCCGGAATGGTTATGCAGGCGCCTCCTGTGGTTGCTGCCTATGAATCCATTGTTGAAAACATGAGTCTTGATGTCACAAAAAAGAAACCAAGGGTAGTATATATGACTCCACAAGGAAGTGTCTTTAACCAGGATATGGCGCAGGATTTTGCAAAAGAAGAGGATTTAATCTTATTATGCGGTCATTATGAAGGGATTGATGAGCGAGCGTTGGAAATGATTGTTACAGATCATGTTTCCATTGGTGATTATGTTCTTACCGGAGGGGAACTGCCGGCTATGGTAGTAATGGACTGTGTTTCTCGGCTGGTTCCTAATGTTTTAAATAATGATGAGTCAGCTGTGTTTGAATCTTTTTATGACGGGTTACTGGAACATCCTCAATATACCAGACCAGTGGAATTCAGAGGGAAGAGAGTACCGGAAGTATTATTGTCCGGTAATCATAAGAAAATAGAAGAATGGCGCAAGGAAAAGTCTTTAGAAAGAACCAGACAAAGACGCCCGGATCTACTAGAAAAGAAAGAAAAGGAAAAGAAAGAGAATGGAAACAGTTAGATTTGAAGAATTAGATTTAAGACCTGAAATATTAAGAGCTGTAGTTGAAATGGGATTCGAGGAAGCAACTCCGATTCAGGCAAAGGCCATTCCGGTTATTATGGACGGAGATGACATTGTGGGACAGGCTCAGACGGGAACAGGAAAGACAGCCGCTTTTGGTATTCCGATTTTAAGTAAGATAGATCCAAAATTAAAAAAGACCCAGGCTCTTATTTTATGTCCTACCAGAGAACTTGCAATCCAGGTGGCAGAAGAAATAAGAAAACTTTCAAAGTTTTTACATGGAATCAAGGTATTACCGATTTATGGTGGACAGGAAATTACAAAACAGATTCGTTCTTTAAAGGGTGGAATTCAGATTATTGTAGGAACACCGGGACGAGTAATGGATCATATGCGAAGAAAAACCATTCGCTTAGACCATATCAAAATGGTTGCCTTGGATGAAGCAGACGAAATGTTAAATATGGGATTTCGTGAAGAAATTGAGTCAATTTTAAGTGAAATCACAACAGAACGACAAACTATTTTGTTTTCTGCAACTATGCCACAGGCAATTATGGATATTACAAAGAATTATCAGAAGAATGCGAAAGTAGTGAAGGTAGTTCGAAAGGAATTAACCGTTGCCAATATTGACCAGTATTATTATGAGGTAAGACCAAAGAATAAGCTTGAGGTATTATGCCGTCTTTTAGATATGCATAATCCACGCTTATCTGTTATTTTCTGTAATACGAAAAGACAGGTGGATGAGCTGGTTTCCTCTTTACAGGGAAGAGGTTATTTTGCAGATGGAATCCATGGTGATTTAAAACAACAACAAAGAGACCGTGTTATGGGAAGTTTCCGTACCGGAAAAATAGAGATTCTTGTAGCTACAGATGTGGCTGCCAGAGGAATTGATGTGGATGATGTAGATGCAGTATTTAATTATGATATTCCACAGGATGAAGAATATTATGTACATCGTATCGGTCGTACCGGAAGGGCAGGCCGTGTAGGAAAGGCATTTTCTTTTGTAGTTGGTAAGGAAGTTTACAAATTAAAAGATATTCAAAGATATTGTAAGACTAAAATTAAAGCGAAGCCGATTCCGTCCATGGATGATGTTATGGCCACTAAGCTGGATAAGATTTTTGAAGACTTAGACGAATATATCAAGAGTGTAAATTTAAATGAC
>JAFPAZ010000208.1 GCA_017390645.1 Lachnospiraceae bacterium | reverse complement strand
TTGGCAAAGCAGATGGAAGAATAATTGTCAGTGATGGGAAAGTAATGAGGGGCGTTTATAACTGTCAAGGTAGACTGTGAACCATCATATGTGAATCATTCTATATGTAAAAAGTACACCAAAGCTGAAAAAAATCATTCTGGTGTACTTTTTTATTTTTCAATTATTCTTTTCCGTTCCAACAATAGGTACAAAGATTTTCCTTAGGTATGCCAATGGATTCTAACATATCATCCAAACGGTTGAATTGAAGAGAGGTAAAGTTTAATTCTTTACGGATTTCTTCTACCATCTGTTCATATTTCGGAGACTCCGGATTTGCATATTCTTGTAAAACCTCATCTGTAACATCTTCCGTTCCTTCTAGTCTCGCAATCACTCTTCTGGTGATTAAATCCATTTCGGAGTTGGAACGGGAAAAGTTCAAATATTTACAACCATATAGCAATGGTGGACAGGCAGGACGGATATGAACTTCCTTCGCACCACTTTGATATAAAAATTCTGTAGTTTCTCTTAACTGTGTACCACGGACAATGGAGTCATCAATTAATAATAAACTCTTATCCTTGATTAAGTCATGAACCGGAATTAATTTCATTTTTGCAATTAAATTACGCTTACTTTGGATGGTAGGCATAAAAGAACGTGGCCAGGTTGGAGTATATTTAATAAAAGGTCTGGAAAATGGAATGCCGGATTCATTGGAATAACCAATGGCATGGGCAATACCAGAGTCTGGCACGCCGGCCACGATATCAGGTTTTACGGTATCCCGCTTCGCCATATAAGTTCCACAATTATAACGCATTTTCTCTACGCTGATACCTTCGTAAGAGGTAGAAGGATAACCGTAATATACCCAAAGGAAAGTACACATTTTCATCTCTTTCCCTGGAGCCATTAAAGTACGGATGCCCTCATGGGTGGCAACAACGATTTCACCAGGACCCAATTCTTTATAATCCTCATATCCCAGATTTCGATATGCAAAATCTTCAAAGGTCAGACAATAAGCATCTTCTTTCTTTCCAATGATAACAGGAGTTCTTCCGTATTTATCACGGGCAGCATAAATGCCCTTTGGAGTTAAAAGCATAAGCGTTAAAGAACCCTCAATCAATTCCTGGGCATAGTGAATCCCCTCAATCAGATTCTCCTTCTGGTTAATAATAGCTGCAACCAGTTCCGTAGGATTAATGTCCCCGCCGCTCATTTCTAAGAAGTGGGAGTTTCCATGCTTAAAAATGGTGTTTACAATCTCATCTGTATTATTAATTTTACTTACAGTGGTGATGGCATAAGTGCCATGATGTGAGCGCACAATTAAAGGCTGTGGTTCATAATCAGAAATACAACCAATTCCCATAGAACCTTTCATTTCGTGAAAATCTTTGTCAAATTTCGTACGGAATGGGGCATTTTCGATATTATGAATTGCACGGTCAAAGCCTTTTTCTGTGTCATAAACGGCAAGACCGCCACGTCTGGTACCGAGATGTGAATGGTAATCGGTTCCAAAATATAAATCAAACATACAATCTTCTTTTGCTGCTACGCCAAAAAATCCACTCATTGTTGTTCTCCTTTTTCGTGAGTAATCATGTTACTGTTTATACATAAATCGTAACATCATATTCTTATTTTTCAAAAACACATGAATATTGTAACGCACATTCAAAGATGTGGCAAGAATATTTCAAAAAAATCGAAACGAAAAACCATGAACACTAAGAATCTATATAGTAATATTTCGGGGAAAAATCAAACGAAAAGGCTTGCACAATGAGAATTCATATAGTAATATTTCAATAATTACAGGAACCTGCGAAACGAGCCGAACGCAGCGAAAGCGTGCCTGCGTTGTTTTGTTACTTTTGAATCACTTTCACATCTTATAGTTTCGCAAGCGCCTAATAAACATCGGATAGAAAGGAACACAATAGCAAATGATAAAAGGCATTATTTTTGACATGGATGGTCTTATGATAGATACAGAGAAATTATTGCAAAGGTTTTGGTGTGAAGCAGCAAATGAATTTGGCTATCCCATGAAACCAGAGCATAGTTTAAAAATACGAAGTCTAAGTGCGAAATTGGCAGAACCGATGTTAAAACAGTTGGTTTCACCAGAGTTTGATTACCAGAAAGTTAGAAAAAGAAGAATGGAATTAATGAACGCATACATACGGGAACATGGCGTGGAAGAAAAGGAAGGTTTAAAAGAACTTCTTTCTTATTTAAAAGAAGAAAAATATGAT
>JAFPAZ010000207.1 GCA_017390645.1 Lachnospiraceae bacterium | reverse complement strand
TTCTGAAATTCTTTAGAATTTTCAGGGTTGTTATATTGTTCAGTTATCAATGTTCTTTCGTTATTTGCTTCAATACTCAAATCAGCTTGTATATCTTACCAAACTTTCATTTACTTGTCAAGCACTTTTTTAACTTTTTTTCATTTTTAAAAAGTTGAACGGAGAAGGAGGGATTTGAACCCTCGCGCCGCTATTAACGACCTACTCCCTTTCCAGGGGAGCCCCTTCAGCCGCTTGGGTACTTCTCCAAGCATCAAGCGTCACCAAATATGATTCAATAACTAACGGAGAGGGTGGGATTCGAACCCACGCGCCCTTGCGGACAAACGGTTTTCAAGACCGCCTCGTTATGACCACTTCGATACCTCTCCATATTCTGTTTTCTAACCTGTCTCGCTGTGTTTGCCAGCGACATTTAGTATATTACCACCATCTCATATTAATGTCAACACTTTTTTTCAATTTTTTTTATTTTTTTTTGACCACAGCAAAAAATGCTTATTTTATAACAGATTACCTTCGCTTTTTACCGTGATTTTTTTCTCACACTCTTTTTTCTTAATTCTCTTAATTCTATTTTTTTCTTATTCTTTTTCTTTCTTATTCTTTGATTTCTCTCTTTCCTATTTCTCTCTTCTTAATTGTTTTCCTTTCTTTTCTTAATTAAGTATTCACCATAATCCAAATCATCTAAAGTTGTTATTTTTATATTTTCATAACTCCCCATTAACATTTTTACCTTGACCTCAGTAAAATATTCTACTACTGCAGTATCATCTGTGGTTTTTATATCCGATTGCAATAATTTTTCATATGCACCTAAAATCATTGGATATGAGAAACATTGCGGAGTCTGTACCTGCCATACATCCGTTCTTTCTATATTCTCAACTATGTATCCTTCCCTGCCTAATTTCTTAATGGAGTCTTTTAAAGGCACACCAACAGCGCATGCCTGGTACTTTTGTACTGCCCGAATAGAATCTTCTATAATATCAATCGTCAAAAAAGGCCTTGCACCATCATGAATCATGACATAATCACAATTCTGTGCTGCTAAAAGGCCTTGATAAACAGAGAGATATCTTTCTTGTCCACCAGCAACTATCTTTGTCACTTTATTTATCTTATGTGGCAATACTATATTGTTTTTTACATATTCAATATCTTCCTGTGCAGTAACTAATATAATTTCATCGATACTACTCTTTTGAAACTGTTCCAAGGAATATGATAAAATGGTCTGATTTCCAAGCATCAGGTATTGTTTACTAACGCTTTGGTTCATTCTGGTTCCTTTTCCTGCTGATAATAAAATTGCCTTCGTTTTCATTCTTAATTGTAAAAGACTGGTATCTTATCTTTTGTAGAAAAATCTTTTGTGCTTGATTTTCCTTCGTACCTCGGTCTTTTGTACCCTTTCTATGATAGTAGTATGGCCATAATAATTAAAATTTATTCATTATCTTTGTCCAATTTTTAAATTTGGGACTGCATTCAAATTCAGTCCGTGTCTTGTGCCATTTATAAACTCATAATATGCAGCCACCCCTATCATTGCTGCATTATCTGTGCAGTAAATCGGCGATGGATAGTAAAATTCGAAATCATTTGCTTTACACGCCTGTTCCATGGATTCTCTAAATGAGGAATTCGAAGCCACTCCACCAGCAATCGCCACTTTTTTTATTCCGAAATCTTGTGCCACCTGTAGAGTATGCATTGTTAATACTTCCACAACCGCAGCTTGAAAAGAGGCTGCCACATCCGCCTTATTTATTTCTATTTTCTTCATATCGCATTGATTTAGATAATTTAAAACTGCGGACTTTAATCCACTAAAGCTAAAATCATAGGGTGCATCTTCTATCTTAGCTCTAGGAAATGCAATGGCTTTTGGATTGCCCTGTTTTGCAAGCTTGTCAATTTTAGGTCCACCCGGATAACCAAGACCAATAGAACGTGCTACCTTATCAAAAGCTTCCCCTGCTGCATCATCTCTGGTGCGTCCTATCACCTTATATTTTCCATAATCTTCCACTAATACAATATGAGAATGTCCCCCTGATGCCACAGTACAGACAAATGGAGGAACCAAAGTCTCATGTTCAATATAATTTGCGCTAATATGCCCTTCAATATGATGTACTCCCACCAAAGGTTTATTTTTTGCAAAGCTTATAGCCTTCGCCGCAGCAACACCAACCAATAAGGCTCCTACCAAACCCGGACCGTATGTAACTCCTACCACATCTATATCATCCAAGGTCATTTTCGCTTCTTTCAAAGCATCCTCTATCACCTGATTTATTTTTTCAAGATGTTTGCGTGAAGCAATTTCCGGGACAACGCCTCCAAACAGTTTGTGTAGTTCAATCTGTGATGAAATCACATTAGAACATACTTTTCTCCCATTTACCACAACTGCTGCTGCAGTTTCATCACAGGAAGACTCGATGGCTAATATCTTTATTTCTTTTTCATTTATTATCTGATCACTTTTTTTCATTTTTACCACAAAATGCAAACACCTTCTTCACAAATACATTTAGATTTGCGAAATTCATTGTTTACATCATCCTTTCTCATTCTGTTGTCATAAACACAGTTGACATACAATTTGACCATACTAATAGTCATCTTAAAACATATCTCAAATCACCAAAGCATCTTTACTCAGAAATCTCAACTTCCTGATTTTCACTAAATTTGCTTGCATAGTCCCACCCAAGTATTTTCCAGTTGCCTTCTACATCTTTTCTTAAAATAAAGGTATATTTCTCGCTCGGATAACCTTCTCCTTCTTTTAAGTAAAAAGTAGCATTTACCAAAGCAAGTTCTCCATACTTGTTTTCTTTATATTCTACCTTTTCATTCCCATCAACTTCATAGTTCATGATTTTTCGATTCTCAGATTCTGCAGCAAATAACTCACTATTAAAGGCACTCAACTGCACATCTTCTGCGTTTTTCGCTAATAACTCCTGGTCATATAAAATTCTGAGATTTTTTACCACCTCTTCCATCTCTTCTTCCGACAAATCATTACTATATACATATTTATTAATTTGTGCAAATTTTTCTACTACTTCATCCGGATTCTTCGGATAAACCCTTTCCAAATCCAGGACAGATGTAGTTTCATTCTTCTTGTTTTCTACAGATTCTCTGTCTTCCGAACGATTTATTAATGCTTTAAATCCAAACAACAATGCAACTACAACAACGATTCCTACTGCACCGACAATAATATTTTTCTTCATAACAATCCCTCACTTTCTACATTTGCCAGCATCCTGACATGGATGCTTATTTTTAAGTTTTTGATTACTTCCTCTAACAAAAGTTTTATTTAAGCATTTGGGGATTCTTCCGCAAATTCAAGCAGAACATATTCGCCATCTTTGCATGTATAAGTCTCCGGAAATATTTCTCTGGCTTTATCTAAATATTCCTCCGGGCGCACCAAAGAAGGGCTATAGTGTGTAAGCCACATTTTCTTTACTTTCGCCTCTTTGGCTATATGCGCAGCTTCATAGAAGGTCATGTGTTTATATTCTTTTGCCTTTTCTTCTTTTCCTTCTTCTCCATACATACCTTCGCATATGAATAAATCAACATTTTTGGCATGTTCCGTAATAACCGGAACGGGTCTGGTATCTGTGCAATAGGCAACACTCAATCCTTTTCTTTCCGGTCCTAATACCATATCACTGGTGTAGGTGTTCTCGCCGTCTTTTATCACTTCTCCTTTTTGTAAGCGTTTCCAATACTGCATTGGTATATTTTTTTGTTTCGCTTTTTCTAAATCGAATTTTCCTGCTCTTTTTAATCCGAAGAAATAACCATAACACACCACATTATGTTTTACCTTATATGCTTTTATATCTAATCCACACATTTGAAATTCTTCTTCATTTTCCTGCAGTTCCCGATATTGAATCGGAAATGGTAGTTCTGGTGCTATGGTTCGAAGCGCGCTTACAATCTTTTCAATACCTCTAGGTCCTACAATCGTAATAGGTTCTGTGCGTTCTGCATTTCCTATGGTCAAAAGCAGTCCAGGAAGACCACTTACATGATCTGCATGAAAATGTGTAATGCATATCACATCGATTGCTTTAAAACTTACACCTCTCTTTTTCATTGCAATCTGAGTACCTTCACCACAGTCTACCAATATTGCCTTTCCATTGTATCTAAGATACATAGATGTTAAAAAACGGTTGGGTAACGGCATCATTCCACCGGTACCTAATAAATATAGCTCTAACATAGTTTCACATTCTCTCTTTAACTGTTTGTCTTATATTTCATTCTTATTTACATATTGCAAAATAACAGCATCTTCCGTTGGATTTTTATAATAGTTTTTTCTCACACTTATTTCTTTGAAATCATATTTTTTATACAAAGAAATAGCAATTTGATTACTTCTTCGCACTTCTAAAGTAATTTTTTGTATTTTTTCATCTTCCATGTTTTCTATAAACTTCTTCATTAACTGATTTCCAATCCCCTGATGTTGATAGTCAGGGTCCACCGCAATATACCATAAATCCACTTCATCTATTACTGCTTTTGCCAATAGGTAACC
>JAFPAZ010000206.1 GCA_017390645.1 Lachnospiraceae bacterium | reverse complement strand
TACGTATAATAAACCCCATTTAAATCACCATCTACAGTTATTGCCCAAACACCCTTGTCTTCTTGATTCATTTGCTTCACTTCATAAGCTTCGCCTTCTAATCCGTCTTTAAAAAGATTTAAGCATACATTGCTGGCGGTCGGTGCCCATACCTTAAATACTGTACTATCCTTAGTATAATTTGCACCTAAATCATTCCCATCATAATAATAAGTTTCTTCAAATTCTTTACTTGAAAATACATTTCCCATCTCTACTAACTTATCTCCATATCCTTGAATTTCTAATGTATAGGTTCTGTCAAGAGCCAGGTTTTCATTCATAATAATTACTGCTTTGTTTACAACCTGTTCTTCCTGAGTTTCAAACTCTTTAATTTCATAGGTATTACCAGATTCATCCTTTAAGGTAAACATAGTCAGGGTTTCCGGTAAGGATAAATCAAGTGGTGCTGTTATCTGAAAACTAATTTCATTCGCACTGTCTAAAGAAACTGCCATAATCTTTGGAGTAAGATCCACTTCCTCTCTACTCAAGTACACCTTTTCTTCTCCTTGTACCAGATAAATCTCGTTAGTTTCAGACAAATCCACATAACGGTCTCCATCAAAATCCTTTGCATCCCATTCATTTAGTTTTACAATAAATCCTACACTATCTTCTGTCGTCACCCCAGGAACACTGAACGTACCTACAGCACCAAATTCATCAACAGAAGTAAATTCATAAGCAGCTCCGTCGCCGCCTTGTGGCCACAACCACAAATTCCATCCATCATAATTCTGGTCATATCTATGATAGTGTATGGTTAATTGTGTGTCACCAGTATTTTGATTTTGAGCCTGTTCTTCCTTCGCTGCTTCTAAATCATATGGTGTCGCACCATCCTGTGGTTCATAAGAAAATTCTTTTTCTCCGCTTTTTACCCAAATTTCAGCAAAGCCATCTTTGAGTTCAATGAACCGGTCTTCGCCGCAATCTTTATCTTCCCATTCATTCAATCGGATAATAAATCCTACTTTCGAAAGGTCCTCTGAAGTCTGATATACTGCAATTTTACCAAAATCATCCTCCGCCTTAAATTTTACTTCTTTACCGGAGCCTCCTTCCGGCCACATCCAAACATTCCATCCATCATAATCCTCACCACCTCTTTGGTAATGAAGGATTACCGTTGTTTGTGCTGCTTCTACCCTGTTTGCCGGAAACCACCGGTTTCCGAAAGCAGTTAAAAACAGAACCACAAGAAGAAAGCCTGCACATATCTTTCTTTTGTTCATTACATCATCTCCTATTTTTTATTTTATATATCATAAATACAATATTATGAATCCACATCTGATTCCACATACGTTGGAACACCAGTAAATTTATAGATTTTTTCATCCAGCTCTTTTACTTTTGCCGAAGGCTCATAACCTTCTGACTGACCAAACAAAAACTCATGTAATGCTGACACATTGTAACATAAACCACAAGGAACAAGACAGTCTCCTAATGACCCTAATGATTTCACCGGGGTAAATTGGAAAGGAAAACTCTTTGTTTCTCCTATTTTATATTTTGTAGCGTCCTTTGCCAATCCTAGCACTTCTGATAAAGAAACACTGGTTGAAATCATAGGAAAAACTTCATCAATAATATTATTCAATGTTTTTAAATTCATCGTCTGTGCCTTTTTTACCAACAATGAAATCACCAGTCTTTGTCTTTCTGCTCTGGCATAATCATCTCCCGTTCCGGATTTACGGATACGACAATAAGTTGTAACCTGATTACCATCCATATGGACAAGACCGTACTCCTTCACAAAGTTACATGTCTTTCCGGTTGATTCTGCAGTTCCCGCAATATGGCGATTTATTTCATCCATTTCTGCTTTGGATATTTCGATATCCAGGCCACCCACTTCATCTACCGCGGTTGCTACCGCACTCCAGTTTACTGCTGCGTAATCTTTAATCTTCAAATCCAGATTTTTGTTGAGCTGTGCGATAGCAAGCTGTGGCCCACCAATAGAATAAGCAGCATTCGCTTTTCTTAGAGCATAATCATTTTTTGTATTTTCTTCATCCGGACACATCAATAAGGTATCTCGATATACTGACACCATCTTAATTTCTTTTGTCTTATTATTTATGCTTAAAATAATAATACAGTCACTGTTGGATGTATCAATTACGGAAGCCGATCTGGCATCCACACCAAATAATGCAATATTGGTGAATCCGCTGGCTTCTTGGACCTCATCATTGAAAGCCAATGCTTCCTCATCAAGACTCGTTGTATCAATAAGTCTCCATTTATCCAACACATACTTAACTCCAACACCCATAGCAAGCAACAGAAACATCACCACAATTTCGAGGGCAAGAATACGCTTTAATCGTCTTTTTCTTTTTGCCGCCTTTGTAAGTTTCTTCTTTTTTTTGTTACCTTCTGCCCCTATTATCTTTGTACTCATTATAAATGAACCCTTCCTTCGTTACGCTTCATAGCCTTTCTCTTTGATTACATTAATCACATGACGGGTATAGCTGTCACAAAGTTCTTCAGTGGCTGCTTCTACCATAACACGGATTAATGGCTCTGTTCCGCTTTCTCTAACTAAAATTCTTCCATCTTCTTTTAATTCCTGTTCCACATAAGCTACTGCTGCCTGTACATCCTTATCTTCATGTACCGTCTTCTTATCTTTTACTCTAATATTCACTAATTTTTGTGGTAAAATTTTCACATCCGATACAAGACTTGCCAAAGTCGCTTTTTGCTCCGTCATTGCCTCCATAACTCTTAAGGACGTAAGGATTCCATCTCCTGTAGCTGCATACTTACTGAATATAATATGACCGGACTGCTCTCCACCCAGACAATGGTCATTTGCTAACATATTTTCATAGACATATTTATCCCCAACTGCAGTTTTCTCATAAGAAATTCCGATTTTATCCAGAGCCTTATATAATCCAAGGTTAGACATAACGGTTGTTACAATGGTATTATTGCTTAATTCTCCTTGTGCTTTCATAAACTTGCCACATACATAAAGAATTAAATCCCCATCTACTACATTACCATTTTCATCTACTGCGAAACAACGGTCTGCGTCTCCATCATAAGCAAATCCCACATCTAACTGATTTTCCTTTACAAACGCCTGTAATGCCTCGATATGGGTTGAACCGCAGTTTTGATTAATATTAGTACCATCCGGTTCATTGTGTATTACATAAGTTTTAGCCCCTAACGCATCAAATACATTTTTAGCAATTGCAGAAGCGCTTCCGTTAGAACAATCCAGTCCAACCTTATAGTTTTTGAAAGATCGGGTTGCTGTTGAAATCAGCATTCCAATATAACGATTTCTTCCTACAGAATAATCCACTGTTTTTCCAATATTATCTCTGACTGCCAATGGAAGCTCCTCTATTTCTCCATCAATATACGCTTCAATCTGGTTTTCAATTTCTGCTTCCAATTTATGTCCTAACTGATTAATTATTTTAATTCCGTTATCATAAAAAGGATTATGGGAAGCCGAAATCATAATTCCACAATCGAATCCTTCTGTCCGAACCACATATGAAACACTTGGAGTTGTTGTGACATGAAGAAGATATACATCTGCTCCAGATGCAGTCAAACCTGCAACCAAAGAATATTCAAACATATAGCTGCTTCTTCTGGTATCTTTTCCTATTACAATTTTAGCCTTCTTTTCTCTTCCATAATACCAGCCCAAAAATCTTCCTACTTTATAGGCATGCTCTACATTCAATACTACATTGGCTTCTCCCCTGAAACCGTCTGTGCCAAAATATTTACCCATCGTTTTTCCCTCCTTACTCTACCGTAACTGACTTTGCAAGGTTTCTAGGTTTGTCTGCATCCAATCCTTTGGCAACAGAAACATAATATCCAAATAACTGCAGAGGAATTACAGACAAAGAACCTTGGAAGCAAGGATGTGTTTTTGGAACATAAACGGTAAAATCAGCGATCTCTTCGATTTTTTCATTTCCTTCCACTGTTAACGCAAACACATAAGCACCTCTTGTTTTTACTTCTACAACATTACTTTGTGTTTTTTCAAACAGATCCGGCTGAGTTAATACAGCAACCGTCAATATATCATCCTCGATTAAAGAAATCGTACCATGCTTCAATTCTCCTGCTGCGTATGCCTCAGAATGGATATATGAAATTTCTTTTAGTTTTAAGGAACCCTCGAGAGAAATGGCATAATCAATTCCTCTTCCGATAAAAAACACATCTTTCGCATTCGCATACTTACTGGCAAACCATTGAATTTTTTCTTTATCTCCCAATATCGTCTTTATCTTTTCCGGTAATAATTGTAATTCTTTTATTAACTCATCATATTCTGCTTTATCAATAGTAACCCTATTTTTGGCAAATAGAATCGCAAGTAAATATAATGCGGTAAGCTGTGTACTATATGCTTTGGTCGTAGCTACGGCAATTTCCGGTCCGGCCCATGTATACATAATATTATCTGCTTCTCTTGCTATGGAGCTTCCAACTACATTTACGATTCCAAGCACCTTGGCTCCCTTACTTTTTGCTTCTTTTAATGCTGCTTTGGAATCTGCAGTTTCACCTGACTGGCTGATAATAATAACCAACGAATTTTCTTCAATAATTGGATTACGATATCTAAATTCAGATGCCAGGTCAATCTCTACCGGAATTCTCGCCAGTTTTTCAAACACATATTTTCCAACCACTCCTGTATGATACGCGGAACCACATCCTACAATGTATATTTTCTTAATTTCTTTCATTTCTTCCGGCGTCATACAAAGCTCATCAATGACAATTTCTCCATCTTTGATTCTAGGACGAATCGTATCTTCAATCGCTTTGGGCTGTTCGTAAATTTCTTTTAGCATAAAATGTTCATATCCACCCTTTTCAGCAGCTTCAATATCCCATTCTATCTGATGCATTTCTTTCTCAACCGGTTCCACATCTTCATTGTAAAAAGAAACGCTATCCTTCGTAAGTTTCACAATTTCCAGATCTTCAATGAAATAAACATTTCTGGTATACTTTAAAATTGCCGGCACGTCAGATGCAATATAATTTCCTTCTGCTGAAACACCAACAATCAAAGGACTATCCTTTCTCACTGCATACACTTCATCCGGATGTTCTTTAAAAACAATACCTAACGCATAAGATCCCTTTACACGATGGATGATTTTCGCAATGGTTTCAATCGGATTTCCGGTATGGTAATACTCTAACATATGTGCAATTACTTCTGTATCCGTTGCAGAAACAAACTGAAATCCCCTACTTTCTAATTTTTCACGTAAAACCTGATAATTTTCAATAATACCATTATGTACAACTGCAACAGTCTTATTGGTATTATACTGCGGATGTGCATTCACGACAGATGGTTCTCCATGAGTTGCCCATCTTGTATGGCCAATCCCTACTGTTCCATCTAAATTTTTTCCATCATTGGTTAAATCTCTTAATGCCTGCAGTCTTCCTTTGGCTTTGACCACTTCTAACTCAGTTCCATTATAAACAGCAACTCCGGCTGAATCATATCCTCTATACTCTAATTTAGACAATCCATCTAATAAAATAGGTGCAGCTTGATTAACTCCCGTATAACCAACGATTCCACACATAAAAGCATCCTCCTTAATATCAATTAATCACATTATAAAGCTGTTCCATTAAAAACAGCCATGATATCATCTTTAAATTATATCATTTAATTATAATCTCTTCAAGAAAAAGATATTTACAAAATTCTTACACTAATTTCTTATATAATGTTTGAAATAAAAAAAGAAAATGTACAGAAACAATTTTTCCATACATTTTCCTTTCACAACCTGTTTTTATTCTATATTTTCAGCTGAACCATTCACTTTTTCCTTCAAAGCATCATCCGGATTTACACATGCACCGGAACCATTCAATTCATATCCTTCTACAACAGTGGAATAATACATTCTTCCTTCTGAGTCAAGATAATAATAATTTTTTCCGTCGAAAATCCATTCTGTCTCCATTACTCCGTCTTCCGGATTCATATAATACCAGTCAGCTCCCGAACGAATCCATCCGATTTTCATATCTCCATTTACAGCATCCAAATAATACCAGTCTTCTCCTAATAATAACCACCTGGTTTTCATAACGCCACTTTCTATGTCGAAATAATATTTCTTCCCTTTCACTTCATTCCAACCGGTTTTCATATCTCCATTCACCGGGTCCAGGTAATACCAGACAGCTCCCTGGAAAATCCATCCTGTCTTCATATCACCGTTTACAGCATCCAAATAATACCATTTGTCATCAACAAATTCCCAATCAGTCTGCATCTTTCCTTCAGAATCGAAGAAGTACCATTTGCCATTTATGTATCTCCAACCTCTGGCATTTCCTGAATATTCAATGTAATACCAATGATTCTCAACCTGATTCCATCCTATATGTAATCCATTCGCCCTCGCTCCGTTTGGACTAAAATAATATGTTTTCCCTTCTATGGTAACAACCGCATCCCTTACCATCTTTCCATCCCCAGAAAGATAGTAGGTACTTCCTTCATATTCCAACCATCCTGTCTGCATCGCACCGCCAGACTGAAAATAATAATATTCCCCATTAATTTCCTGCCATCCGGTTAAACGCTTGTTATTTGCAAGATAAAATACTTCTCCGGTAACACCTTTAATAAATCCATCATTCGCTGCATATTTTTTCGCCAAAGACTTTGAATAGTCTTTATACAACATATTCATATCTACATTACCTTTGATGCCATCCACCTGTGCCTTACTAGAACACTGCCACATGCTATAATTTCCACCATAGGTAGTTACTGTATTATACTGCGCCACCCAAATATCGTATTGGGACAACTGATTCACATCCACCATGGTTGTCAACCATGATTTGCTGGCATATAACGCCGGCTGGTATCCTGCCTGTCGAACCACTTCACAGAAAGCTTTTACCAAATCCGTCCGTTCCTGTTTTGTAAGACTTTTCTGACAAGCATCTTCTAAATCATATGCAACCGGAAAATTAATCGGATACCCCTTAATTTGTTCCAGCAACGCAAATGCTTCTTCCTGTGCTTCTTTCTTAGTAGTAGCATAAGAATACAAATATACTCCTAAATTCAGTCCACTGTCTGTTGCACCTTTTAAATTGTTATGAAAATATTCCAAATGTTTCGGATTGTAAATATAATTCGGTCCAACCATAACAAACTCTATGTCATCTTCCACTACCTGATTCCAGTCAATAGGCTGTGTCTGATTCTGATAACGTGAAATATCTATTCCTTTTGCCATGGCGGATATTCTCTTTCCTCCATAACCATTTACATATGTATTATCAATTTTTTCATACGCTTTTGCTGCTGTATTGCTATCATAAAAATACAATTCATTTCCATTCATGGTATACCAGCCTTGTTGGATTTCCAACCGACCATTCGACAAAAAATTTAATTCCTGTCCTTCGATATATTGCGAACCGGTCAACATAGCACCTAACGGTCCCTTTTCATTATCCGACAAATAATACCAAAGGGCACCTGCTTCATTAAACCAACCCGTTTTCATTTTTCCTTCATTATTAGGATCCATGTAATACCAGTTACCATTAATAAATTTCCATCCGGTAATCTGAATCCCTGTTACCGGATCAAAATAATACCAGTCATTATCCAGTTGCATCCATCCGGTAGCCATGCTACCATCCACTTTTTCATAGACTTTCGTTCCATCCGAATTCGTTTTGAATCCCGTTTCTGCTTTTATTCCACTATTTGACAAAAGAACACAACCCAAACTAAAGGCTGCAGTTACTGTCAGAAATCGTATTTTGTTTTTTAATATCGACATTATTTTTTCCTCCATCTTTCTTTACACGACTCATAATATCAAAAATTGACCACAGTCACATAAAATTATATCTATTACAGTGAAAAATGTCAATTCTTATCGAAATGTAAATATTGGAAATATTAGAAGTTCTATTTTTTAAATAATTTTTTAAAGTTTTTTAAATTGTAAAATTTCCACTTGCATTTTATTAAAATCCAGTGTATACTGTTCATAAATCTTTGATTTTGGTTAATTTTGAACACATTAAAAAAGAAAGGAGCCATAATTGTCCATTTTCGGTACAATATAATGATAATTATGATTAACATCATCGAATTATGTCGTAACATTTTAGCTGAACCTGAGATTTCTCAGCGAAAACTTGCAGTTAACCTTAACATTTCATTAGGAAAAACCAACGCACTACTAAAGGATGCTGTTGAAAAAGGATATCTTGAAAAAACAGAAAAAGGATATCTTCTTACAGAAAACGGAAAACAATTATTAAATGAACACAAAGTAGATAATGCCATCATAATGGCAGCCGGCTTTGGTTCACGTTTTGTCCCTCTTACTTTCGAAAATCCGAAAGGGTTGGTGGAAGTGTTCGGAGAACGGATGATTGAACGTCTGATTCTTCAATTACATAATGCAGGCATTACTGATATTACTATTGTTGTCGGCTATTTAAAAGAAAAGTTTGAATACCTGATTGATAAATACAATGTAACTTTAATTTATAATAGTGAATATCGGACCAAAAATAATTTATCTACCTTATATCTTGTGAAGGATAAACTTAAAAACACTTACATCCTTTCCTCTGACAACTGGATACGTGATAATATCTTCCATAAATATGAAGCGAAAAGCTGGTATTCCTGCATCATGGCAGAAGATGTCACAAAAGAATGGTGTGTCAGCACAAACAAACAAAAACGCATTACCGATATTACCATTGGGGGTAAGAGTTCACAAATTATGTGTGGTCCGGTTTATTTTACAAGGGAATTTTCTCAAAAAATAACACCTTATCTGGAAGAGTACTATCACCGCCCAGGTACCGAGGACTTTTATTGGGAAAACATTCTCATTGACCATTTAAATGAATTGGAAATGTATGTTAATTCCATTGAAAATGATGTTCTATATGAATTTGATAATCTGGAAGAACTTAGAAACTTTGATACCAGTTATCAGATTAACTCAAAGAACAAAGCACTTTCCTGTATCAGCAAGATACTGAACGTACCGGAAAATGAAATCACAAACATCCGATGTTTAAAGGCAGGAATGACAAATAAGTCCTTTTTATTCGAAGCAAAAGGAGAATCTTTCATCTTCCGTATACCAGGTCCCGGAACAGAAAAATTAATTAACCGAAAAGAAGAAAAAGAAGTATATGAAACCATTGCACCACTTAAATTATCTGATAAGATATTTTATTTTAGCGCAGAAACAGGTTATAAGATTTCCAGATATTATGATGGTGCCATAAATTCTGACCCACATAATCCGGAGCATGTGAAGAGAAGCATGGATTTGCTTAGAAACTTTCACTCTTCTGGGTTGAAAGTTTCCCACAGTTTTGATTTGAATGAAAGAATTCTTTTTTACGAAAATTTATGCAGACAAAATAACTGCCTGAATTTCTATGATTATGATGTGATAAAAGAACACATGATGCAGTTGCTTTCCGGAATAGAAAAAATGAACGTTCCACAAGTATTATGCCATGTTGATGCCAATTGTGATAATTTACTGCTATTACCAAATAATAAACTAAAGTTAATTGACTGGGAATACGCAGGAATGAATGATCCTTTACTAGATATTTCAATGTATGCCCTATATGTTTATTATACAGAAGAAGAATGTGACGATTTATTAAAGTTATATCTTGACCGGGAACCTTCTACCGAAGAAATCATTCGTTACTATTCCTACATTGCATTGGGAGGCTTTTTATGGTCCATGTGGTCCTTATATAAAGCTTCACAGGGTGAAGAATTTGGTGAATACACCCTTATTATGTATCGTTATGCAAAAACTTATTATAAAAAAATTAGATTAATTGAGGAGAACGAATCATGAAAACAAAAAACAAAAACATTGAGTGGCATATTGTAATTTTGCCTTTGCTTATTATTACTATTTTAGCAGGACTTATTTTTGCTTTTCCAGAACAGTCTGCTAATACCATTGAATATTTACGTAATTTCTTTGTAAATAAATTAGGATTTTGCTATACCCTGCTGGGATTATTCATTTTAGGTGCAGCATTAATCCTTGCTTTTTCAAAATACGGAAACATTCAGTTAGGAAAAATGGAACGTCCATTATATTCTAATTTAAAATGGGGTGCCATGATTTTTACTTCCACCATGGCAGCAGATATTCTTTACTGGTCCTTAATTGAATGGGTATATTACTATGATGCAAACCCTCAGGGACTACCTGAATATACCATAATCCAGCAACAGCAATGGTCCAGCACCTATCCATTATTTCATTGGGGACCAATTCCTTGGGCATTTTACATTCTTCCAGCTGTAGCTTATGCTTATCGTTTCTTTGTAAAAAAGAAACCAAAGGAATCCCTTGCCCATGCTTGTGAACCCTTATTTGGAAATAAAATCAATAAACTTCCTGGTAAGATCATTGATATTTTTTCTGTAGTTGGTCTGCTTGCAGGTACCGCAACTACTTTTTCCCTTGCTACCCCATTATTATCCAAAGCCGTAGCTGAGGTATTCCATATTGAATATTCCAACACAATTTCCGTTCTTATTTTAATATTTATTGCAGTAGTGTTTACTGTCGCTGTATTATACGGAATGAAAGCCATTTCACACTTAGCTACAGCTTGCGTTATTTTATTTTTTGCCTTACTTGCTATTTTCCTTATTTTCGGACCGAAAATTTATATCATCGAATCCGGAATCAGCGGAATTGGAAATATGCTTCAAAACTTTTTATCAATGTCCACCTGGACTGATCCGTTAAGAGCTACTGGTGATGGCATACAAGGATTCCCACAAAACTGGACCATTTTCTATTGGGCATACTGGATTGCATGGTTTGTTGCTACTCCATTCTTTATCGCCAAAATTTCAAAAGGAAGAACCATCCGTCAAACTATCCTGGGTGCTTTAGGATTTGGTATGGCAGGTACTTTTACTTCCTTTATCACATTTGGTAATTTCGGATTATTCCAACAAACCAGCGGGAAATTAGATGTTGCATCTATGGTTCAAAACGACACTGCACCTGCAGATATTATTCTTCAGATTTTCGGACAGCTCCCAATAAAGAATGTTGCTTTGATTGTATTAGTGCTTGCCATGGTTGCCTTTTATGCCAGCACTTTTGATGCAATTACATTAGTCATGGCAGGATTTTGTACTAAGAACTTAAAAGAAGATGAAATGCCAAGTAAGAAATTAAGATGTTACTGGTCCTTTATCTTCCTTATCCTTCCTATCGCCCTGATTTGGGCAGAAAGTACCTTAAGTGCATTGCAAACTTTCTCTATCATTGCAGCATTCCCACTTGGTATTATTATGCTAATCATTGTATTTAGTTTCTTTAAAGAATTAAAGCAACATAAAGAAGTGAAAGAAAAATAAAATTTCATATAAAACAAAATTCATTTCTAATTTCAAAAAAAGAACAAGGCCATAAAAAGCCTTGTTCTTTTTTTATTGGTTTATTTTTTTCTTTTCAATTTATCCAGGAAGTAAATCCATGTTCCTTTTATCATATCAATTTGGATACGGATTACAGCACCGGTATCACCGATTCCATTTTGAACTTTTTTGCACTCTTTCCGCCTTTTCAATCCTTCAAATAGCCCATCGAAATACGCCTGCAAAAAACCTCTTTTTCCAAACATAATACACTGCAATAAACACCCTAATAACAGAAAGGGTAAATTTATGATAATTTGTAACAGCGGCATGTTCTTATACCACAAAAATATTTGATTTCTTGCAGTTAATCTTACCTTAAACTCACTTAGTGAACTGCCTGAAGTTGCACTTCCAATATGATAAACAACCGCTTCCGGACAGAACAAATTCTTATAACCATATCTC